>JAVHVL010000358.1:0-3280 GCA_032160565.1 Pseudonocardiales bacterium
CGCAAGCTGCTTGAGATTGTCGAGCGCTTCGGCGGGCTCCCAGCCCTCGTTCACGTCGACCTGCATCGGGAGGGCGGTCGCGCTGCGCACGGCGCGAACGCGGTCAACGTCGAGACCGTCCTGCGCGCCGAGCTTCAGCTTCAGCCGCCTGAAACGCGGATCGACCTTCTCGGCACGGCGTGCCATGTCGTCCGGATCGCCGAGCCAGATCGTCCACGTGGTCGGCGGACCTGCGCGACGGAGTCCGAGCAGCTGGTACACGGGCCGGCCGAGCAGCTTGCCCTGAAGGTCGTGGAGCGCGATGTCGAACGCGGCCCGAGCGGCGAACTCTCGAGCCGGCAGGCGCTCCATGATCTCTTCGATCGCGAATGGGTCGTCGCCGAGCGCGTCCGCGTGCTCCTCGAGGTATGCGAGCGCCGATTGCGGCGATTCGTCGTAGCGGTCAACCGGGGCCGCCTCGCCGTAGCCGTGGACGCCGCTGCACGTCAGTGTGAGTTGCACGACCTGCTCTTCATCGCGGGCGCTCCGCGAGATCACGAATGTCTCGGCGAGCTCCAAGGTCAGAATCCGCGCCTCGGCGTGCACGCGGGTGAGGCTACACTGGCGCTCCCTGCGCCCGTAGCTCAGGGGATAGAGCGCGCGCCTCCGGAGCGCGAGGTCGCAGGTTCGATTCCTGCCGGGCGCACTGATCCGTACGGTGGGCGAACCGTCGGGCGAGTGACCGAGCTCAGCGTCCGCACCACCTCGGGCTGCGAGGCTCGCGCTTGCTGACGCGGAACGATCGCGAGCTGGTCGCAGTCCCTGCGGGGGTGGCGACCGTGATGCGACCGGTGCTGGCGCCGCTCGGGACGGTCGCACTAATCAACGTATCGGAGGCGACCGAGAACGTCGGCGCCGTTACCCCGTTGAATGTGACTTTGCTGGCGCCGGTGAAGTGCGTGCCGGTGATCGACACGCTCGTGCCGACCGGGCCGCTCGTCGGGGCGAACGATGAGATCGTCGGCGCCGCAGGCGGGGTCGTGGTGACGGTGAAAGCGATCGTGCTGGTTCCCGTCCCACCGCTGGTTGTGACGGCGACCGGACCGGTCGTTGCACCGCTCGGCACTGTTGCGCTGATCGCGGTGTCGGAGGCGACCGAGAACGTCGTTGCTATTACCCCGTTGAAGGTGATTTTGCTGGCGCCGGTGAAGCCGGTGCCGACGATCGACACGCTCGTGCCGACTGCACCACTCGTCGGTGTAAACGACGAGATCATTGGTGTCGGGGGCGCCGAGGTCGAGGTGGGTGTGACCGCGAACAGCCATGTCCGCCAGGACGTCGACGACGTCGTTCCGCCGGCCAGGTTGTATTGGTTGCCGAGCCAGACCCTGCCGACGCTGCCGCCAGCGGCGGGATCGGGGCTCGCCCCGGAGTAGTCGCCCCACCGGCACGGAGTTGTGGCGGCACAGCTGAAGTCGACGTTCGGCCCACCCGACTGGACGAGGGTGTTGAGAGCGGACTGGGGATCGCTTCCGTGCTTCCAGAGGAACTGGATGGCTGGATCAGTGGACGCAGACGACGTGCTGACGCTCATGGCCATGCTGTCGCCGAAGGCTGCGTTGCCGCCGCTGTTTGCCCGGTCGGGCGACACTGCGCCGTTCCAAACGAACAGGCCTGCGCCGCCCGCCGTCCCTGACTGCAGCAGCGAGCCGGCGTTCGGGTCGATCTCATACCAGCGCTCCTCAGCTCCCCCACCGCCGAAGACGGAATGCGCCGTCCAGATCGCGACCTTGCCGGCATGGCCAGGATCGACGGCCGCGACCGCGGCCTCGAAGCGCCCGTCAAGCGTGTCGAGCAGATACGTGCTCCCCACCTGCGGCGCGCTCGATGGCATCGAGTAGCTGGGGACCGTGACGTTCGCAGGGCCGGAGATCTTCGAAATCGGGATCCCGCTCGAGTCGACGCCGTTTGTCGACACCGAGTACACCGAGACGAAGTTGGCAGACGAGATCGTGCTCAAATCGGCGTTCGCCACCACGTACCCGGTTCCGTTGCTGTCGTCGACCAGGTTTGCGGGCACCGGGGTCGCAGCCAGGCTGCCGTCACTGTTGTGCAGGACACCCGAGTCGGTGACGGTGAATGCGCTCGGCGGTGCACAACTCGACCCGGCCGCCGGCTTGTTCAGCACCGTGAATCCCGATCCGTCGTAGGTGCTCGCGAACAAGCCGAACTGGTTGTAGCCATAGAGCAGGAAATCGGCCGAGTCACCGAGCTTCGGGTAATCGGGAAGCTCGCTGCCGAAGCTGATCGCGTACTGGCAGAAGTCGCTCGCACTCGACGGGGTCGCCGTCTTGCTCCAGCCAACCGCGATCCCGTTATCGGAGAAGAGCAGGGAGTCGAAGTAGACGGCCGAGTAGTAGAAGCGCTGCGTCTTTGCGTCCCACATCATCTGCGGGTCACTGAGGGCGTAACCGAAGGGTCCCGTGGGGATGCCGGTCAACGCGTCCAGCGTGCCGCTGTTCAACGATGAGCCCGTTCGGCTGTAGATCGCGTACTCGGTATTGATCGTCTCGATGTAGCGATCGGGGCCGACCGCGCCGGTCGTATCCGGCGGTGTCAGGCCGGTCTGAAAGTTCCCATCGAAGCTCGGAGAGACATTCGGATAGCTGGTCACGACAGGCCCGCCCGAGACCACCGCCCCACCCGAGCTGTGACCGTTGAGACCGGCCCGCTCGTTCGCCGCCGCCTTCGCACGCCCGAAGTCGCTCGCATGCAGCGACAGATATCCGTAGGGGGCGCGCGACCCGCCGCCATGGGTCGGCTTCAGCTCGCTCGCCAGTTGGAGCACCGGCCGCACACCCGAGCCGATCGGCCTTGCCCCTACCGACTGTGAAATGAGCGCAGCGAGAAGACTTGCACCGACCAATCCGAGAACGAGCGGCTTCTTCACGCGGCTTCCCCCAAACGTTTCCTGCGGCCGCTCAAGTCTGCGATCCAGCCAGAACGACGTCAATCCCCCATTCGAGACATCCACTGATCACCATGCTGTCTATCTAGACAACAGAGGAGAGCGTCTTCCGGATGCGGGCTGCTAGCACAACCCTCACATGACCGACGGGCCGCCGAGCGCGCCTCCGGTGTCAGGTGCTTGGCATATAGACGAAGAACACGTGGAGGTCGGCAAGGCGCTCGGCGTCTCCCGGCCAGTGCATCGTGGCGCGGAGCTCTGCCTCGCCTCCAGCATCCTTCCAGCCGTCGAACTGCGGGTGCGCCGCGAGCGCATCGCGCGCCTTCGCCAGGA
>JAVHVL010000434.1:0-5530 GCA_032160565.1 Pseudonocardiales bacterium
AGCCCGCTGCGCCAACCCAGCCCGCACCGTCGAGGATCTCACCAATGACGACAACCGCTCACGATCACCGTCACGCAAACCAAGAGCGGGTGCAGGACGAGCGGGCATAGCCCATTCTCGCGCACCACCAAGCGAAAACTAACTAATGACACGCACCACTAGAACTCAAGAATCCGGGCCTGTAGTCGTTTCAGGACCCGACTCAAATTCATTCTCGGGCAGCGCGTGGTCCAGATGTGCCGAGTACCAGCCGGCCAGCTCGCCGCGTTCAGCAGGGGCAGTCTCGCGGTCTCGGCGAGAGACGCGTTCACCGGTGGTGACGATCCTGGCCATCCGGGCGAGGATCGCGCCCATGTGGCCGACCAGTTCGACGGCGTTCCAGTCCGGGCAGTGCGGTATCGGCTGTGACCAGTCCGCCTCGCGGCCGTGAGCAGGTCTCGGCTGTCGGCCGCGGTCGTCGTCAGGAGATCGAGTTCGGGCATGCCAGCGAGTCTCGCATCGCGGTCGGCGTCCAACACGCCGGCCTGCCCAGTTGTCGGCTACTTGACGGCGACGATGTCGACGGTGCGGATGTGCGGGTCCGAAGCCAGCAGTTCGGGTGCGACCTCGCCGAGAGCCTGCGGAATCTGCCCGGCCAGGTGGGCGTCGCGAGCGCCGTCAGTCTCGAAGGTGTCGAAGATGCCGTAGCTGGTGTCGCTGATCTTGAACGCGTACCAGGTCACGGTGCCTTCCTCGGCGACGGCGAGCGCGCGTCCGGCCTTGAGGAACGCGGCGAGGTCGTCGCCCTTGCCCGGTTTGGCTTCCAGCAGCGCAAGAATTCCCAGTCGTACGGTCATCGGTGTGCCTTCCTGATGTGCGTTGGGGTGTGCGGGCCGGTTGGGTCCGTTAGAGGGCGAGGTTATCGAGGGCGTCGAGGATCTGCTGCGCTTCGGTGCGGGTGCTGTAGTCGGGGTGGACGTCGATCCAGCGCAGCGTGTGGTCGGCGTCGAGGATGGCAGTGGTCGGCATCGGCAGCGTGATGGTGGCGTCGGCATTGACCGTAGTCAGATCCAGTCCGAGCTGCAGCTGGGCGGCCCGGACCTCGGCCGAGGGTGCAGTGAGGACGCCGAGCTGGCCGGCGATGCTGTTGCCGGGATCGGAGACGACGGTGAAGGTGAGCTCGTGCTTCTCGGCCATCGACAACGACCTGTCCGGACCCTGCGGGCTGACGGCGACCAGGCTGACGCCGCGTTCGGTCAACTGCGGGAGCAATTGGGACTGGTAGGCGGACAGTGCGATGTTGCAGTACGGGCACCACGCACCCCGGTAGAAGACCAGCACCGCCGCCCCGCCGCCGGTCGCGGCATAGAGGGTGGTGGGGGCGCCCTGCGGGTCGAGCAGGTCCGCGTCAGCGACAGCTGTGCCGATCGCGGCGATCCCGTCCGGGAGTCCGCCGGTCGCCAGTTCGGCCTGTTCGCGGCCGAACGCAGCCATGGCCTCGTTCGATGGCTGGGGGGGCAGGGCGGCGTGCATCTCGGCGACGCGGTCGGTGATCGTCGTGGCGGTGGTCATGTTTCGGGCTCCGATGCTGTCGGCGTGGAGGGTTCGGTGGATGCCACCTTCGTGACGCCCGTCGAACTATCAGCGTCGCGCAAACGGTGGGGTCTTACCTGCGGAGACCAAAGGGCGACGTCGCCGACAACCAACCGGGAGCCGATCGTGGCCAGAAGCAGGTCTTATGCCCATCTCGCGGCAATCCAGTTAGCTCGCGGCAATAGCGCGCCGAATGGGCCGGTTCGACCAGGAGCAACGCTCGACAGTCAGCTCTGGAGGCTCAACGCATGGAACTGCAAGGTCAGACCGCACTGGTCACCGGCGGCACCGCCGGCATCGGTCTCGAATCCGCCCGCCTGCTCGCCCGCGAGGGGTCCGACGTCATCATCACTGGCCGTGACGTGGAACGCGGCAAGAACGCCGTCGACGCTTTCGAGGAGGCCGGGTCGGTCAGGTTCGTCGCGGCCGACCTGTCCGACCTCGACTCCGTCGCCGAACTCATCCGTCAGACCGGTCCGGTGGACATCATCGTCAACAACGCCGGATCGTTCCCCGTCGCTCCCACCGTCGACCAGCAGGTCGCCTCGTTCGAGCAGATCTTCGACCCCAACGTCCGGGGAGCCTACTTCCTCGTCGCTCAGCTCGTACCGCACATGCTCGAAAGGGACGAGGCAGCATCATCAACATCACCTCGATCGCCGCGTCGAAGGGGATCCCGGGCGCGTCCGTCTACAGCGCGTCCAAGGCGGCGCTGACCTCGCTGACCCGCACCTGGGCTGCCGAGTTCGGCCCCAGTGGCGTCAGGGTGAACGCGGTCAGCCCCGGCCCGACCCGCACCGACGGGGTCCTGCTGGAGTGGGGCGAGAGCATCGAAGACATCGCCAAGACCCTTCCCCTCAGACGCACAGCCCGAGCCCACGAGATCGCCGAGGCGGTCCTGTTCCTCGCCTCGCCCCGGACCAGCTACGTGACGGGCACGACGATTCACGTCGACGCCGGCAGCACGGCAACCTGACGCCCAGGCTTGGGTGGCCGCCTACGGTATCGCGGCGTCCGGCTCTGCCGAGATCCACAGCCCACCCCGGAATGGCCCCACGGGCCGCGGCGACAATGACCCGGTGGAGATCCGCGAGCTACGCGTATTCGTCGCGGTCGTCGAGGAAGGCGGGCTCTCGGCAGCCGCGCGCCGACTCCATGTCAGCCAGTCCGCGCTGTCGCAGACCATCCGCTTACTGGAGCGCCAACTCGGAGGGCAACTGCTCGTGCGTGATCATGCCGGGGCGCGCGCCACCCAAAAAGGGGAGACGCTCCTAGCGGAGGCCCGGGCGTTGATCGCGCATCACGACCAGATCGTGTCTGCGCTAACCGGCTCGAGCCTCACCGGCCCTGGGTCGATTCGGATCGGGGTTCCGCTGGAATTCCCGCTCGACCTGCTGCCGGCCGCCCTGGCCCGACTGGCCCTCGAGCATCCCGACACGAGGGTCACGGTGCTGCACTTCTCGAGCGCCGCCCAACTGTCGGCGCTGCAGGCCGGTGAGTTGGACGTGGCGCTGGTGCGTGACCGGCCGGCCGATTCCCGCCTGGATGCCGTCCTGGCCGTGGAGGAATCGATGGGCGTCATCCTCACGACGACCCGCTCAGGGGAGCTCGCCGAGCCGGCCGGCGTGCGGCTGCAGCGACTGGCGGGGCTGGAGTGGATCGCCTTCGCACGCTCGGACTCCCCGGCCTGGCATGACCAGGTCACCGCCACGCTGCGCGGGCACGGCATCGCGGTCACCGATCAGCCCGGGCGGGATGACCGGCCAGTGACTGCCGAGGCGAAGCTCGCCTCCGCCGGCACTGGTCGGGCGTTCGCGTTCGCCTCGCCGGGGCGGGCCCAGCCGCTCCCTGACGGCATGCTCTGGCACCCTCTGATGGGGCACCCGATCGTGCGCCGGACCTGGGCGGTGTGGCAGGCCTCGGCGCGGCAACGCGAACTGGCGGCGCTGATAGCGATTCTCGATAGCTCCGCGGCCTAACCACCGGCCCGTCGGGGGGCAGCCCGCCTGCCGGGTTCAGCTGGCAGGGCGGACTTATCTGGGTTTACTTGGGCCTCAGGACGGTGACCGATCGGTGTCAGCCCGCACTGACCGCGGCCAGCAACCCGTGAAAGTCTTCTCCGCACGGACCGCATGCGGCCAGGTGCGCGGCGACTCCCGGGTACCGTCGGCTTGCCTCGTCGGCGGTGTGGTCGAGGACGAGCTCGACATAGACATGCAGGATCTGCATAGCTTGCTCGCAGCCCACATCGCTGGGATCAGTGGCCAGGAAATGATCGAGCGCCGACCAGCCGGTCATGATCGCCTCCCCGCGCCCACGTCAGTCCGGACCCCAGCGGCCGGGTCGCCGGAGGTGCTCAGATATCCATTAGCGGCGAGCGCCGCCCGTAACTTACGTCGCGCGTCGAATATCGTCTTGTAGATCGCATTGCGGTTCGAACCCAGCTGCACCACCAGCGCGTCCAAGGGCACGCCGTTGAGCACGATCGCCACGAACACCTGCCGCTGTCGCTGAGTCAACTCCTCATCGACCGCTCGGTGCAGCGCGTCGATCAACCTCCGCCACTGGGCGTGGTCGGCCGGGCCCATCCCGAACCGGTCCGGCAATCGGTCCCAATCCTCAGCCTCCAACGCCACCGTGGGGCGCTGCCAGAAGTGCCGCCCGAGCTTGGCGGAGACCTCGAGGATGACGAACTTGTAGGCCCAGGTCGTGAACCGGCTGTCCCCACGGAACTGGTCGAGCTTGCCGGTGATGGCCAGCAGCGCGTCGGCGGCGGCCTGATGCGCGATGTCGTCCAGTTCGGGACCGGTGATCGGGTGCTGCCCGGCCCGTCGGCGCAGTTCGCCGCGGGCGATCCGCAGCAGCAACTCGTGCAACCGCGCAATCGCCCGCTCCCGCCCAAGACCGGTGTCGGTGAGCTCACGCACCCACTTCGCGGAGTCGACGTCGAGTCTGCGGCCTTTGACGACGACGTCGATGACGGCGTCCTGGCCGTCGGCGGCGGCAGCGGTTGCCTCCGCGGGAAGATCGTCCAGCGGCATGGCAAGGATGCTACAGAGCGTCGCCGGCCGGGCGTCCGGTCGCTCAGAGGTAAGACCGGGCAGCGGTTGGTCGCTAACCCGGTTGTGATGACACCCAACAAGACACTCGACGGCCGGGTCGCGCTCGTGACCGGGGGCGGTCGCGGGATCGGCCGCGCGGTAGCGCTCGGGCTCGCATCGGCGGGCACTAGGGTCGCGGTGCTCGCGCGTTCCGCTGACGAGGTCGAACAGACCGCAAGGCTGGTGGGCGAGCGCGGCGGAGATGCGCTCGCGCTGCCGGCCGATGTCACCGACCCGGGCCAGATCATGGCGGCGTTGAGCGAGATCGGCGATCGGTGGGGGCCGGTCGAGGCGACATCATCCCCGAGTGCGGCCACTGGGTCACCGAAGAGCAGCCCGAATACGTCATCGCCGCACTACAGAAGTTCTTCGGCTCCTGACCGATCCCGGACCACGACCGAACCCGACGCTGAGCCGCGACCAGGATCACGGCTCAGCGGCCTGGCCATCCGACAGAACCGAGGTACCCGCCCATGACCACCGTCGTCGCCTTCGACGTAAACGAGACCCTGCTCGACCTCCGGGAGCTCGACCCCGCCTTCGAAGAACTGCTCGGCTCCGCGGCCCTGCGCGGACAATGGTTCGCCCAGATGCTCCAGCTGTCCTTCGTCGGCGGTCTCACCGGCGAGTACGCCGACTTCAGCACCGCACAGAACGCCGCGATGCACATGCTGGCCCATCGCGTCGGACGGCCGGTGACCGCCGCCCAAGCCGACGAGATGGTTCACCGCATGGACTCGCTGCCGCCCCACACCGAGGTTCCCGAAGCCCTGCGCCGGCTGCGGCAGACGCCACTAAAAGTGGTCGCGCTGGTCAACTCGCTGGAGGTCGTCGGCGAGGCACAACTGACCAACGCC
>JAVHVL010000437.1:0-11614 GCA_032160565.1 Pseudonocardiales bacterium
GTAGACGAACACGCCCTCGGTGTCGACCTGGTAGCCGTTCGCCAGCGTCGTGTGGATGATGCCGACATTCGCGCACTCGTTGCCGGCGGCAAAGGAGTCGGTGATCTCGAAGACGAACCGTTCGACGGTGGCGATCGTGAGGTCCCAGAACGCCGAGCGACCCTCCGGCCCGTGGTGACCCGTGCCCTCCTTGTCGAAGATCGACGGGCCGACCGGATCCTCGACCCAGCCGTCCTCGGCGAACAGCGCCAGCCACTCGTCCTTCGCCTTGCGGCACACCGCGTCGTAGGAGCGCAGCGCTGCGTCACGTGCCGGATGCGACGCCTTGGACGGCGCCTTCCACTCGACGGTGGAATCGCTCATCGTCAGCCCCCGATCTTGGAGATGATCTCGTCGGCGAAACGGCGGATGCCGTCCTTCTTGTCCTGGAGCGAGCCGTCGAAGCCGACGCCGTAGAACATCCACGGCATCGTGATGATGTCGGTGACTCCGGCATCGAACAGTTCGCGACAGCCGTCCAGGCCGAAGCGGTCGATGCATACCGCCTGGATCTCGAACGGCACGCCCGCACGGCCGTACTCGGCGAGCAGTTCGTCCAGCCGCTTCTTCGTAGCGACGAGATCGTCGAACTTGATCATCGCGGACGTCCAGCCGTCGCTGAAGCGAGCCGCGCGGTGCAGTGCCACGTCCGTGTGGCCGCCGACGTACCAGGGGATCGGCTGGGTCGGCGCCGGCGACATCTGCAGCTTGTCGAAGTCGTAGAACTCGCCGTGGTGGTCGACCATGCCGCCGCCGAGCACCAGGCGGATCACCTCGATCATCTCGTCGACCCGCTTGCCGCGCTTCTCGAACGGCACGCCGCACCAGCGGAACTCCTCGGGCGACCAGCCGATGCCGACGCCGAAGCCGAAGCGGTTGTCGGTCATGTGCGCGACCGTGAGCAGTTGCCGGGCGAGCAGCAAGGGATTGCGCGAGCCGAGCTTGAGCACCTGCGTGTAGAAGCGAATCGTCGATGTCGCAGTGCCCATTGCGGCTGCGATCACCAGCGGGTCACCCCATGGGGTGTCCGCGTTCCACATCCGGCTGCCGTCGGGCGTGTACGGGTACTCCGCCGACACGTGCTCGGAGTAGAAGAGCGAGTCCGGTAGCGCGACGGAGCCGAAGCCACACTCCTCGGCGGTGCGGGCCAGCTCGACGATCTGGTCGAGCGGGTTCATGGCGACCGCCATCGTGAACTTTCGCCTTGCATTCACGGCTTCTCCGCTCCGACGACCCACATCGCGAAGAACTGCGAGCCGCCACCGTAGGCGTGGCCGAGCGCGGTGCGCGCGCCGTCCACCTGATGGGCGCCGGCGCGCCCCATCACCTGCATTGCCGCCTCGGCGAAGCGCAGCATGCCCGACGCGCCGATCGGGTTGGAGCTGAGTACGCCGCCCGACGCGTTGATCGGCAATGTGCCGCCGATCGCCGTCTCGCCAGCCTCGGTCAACTTCCATCCCGCACCCTCAGGCATGAAGCCCAGCGTCTCCAGCCACATCGGCTCGAACCAGGAGAACGGCACGTAGATCTCGGCGACATCCACCTGCTCGAGCGGGTTCGTGATGCCGGCCTGCTTCCACAGCGCGGCCGCGGCGTCCCGGCCGGCCCGCGGATTGACCTGATCGCGCCCGGCGTAGGTGGTCGGCTCCGATCGCATCGCCGTCGCGCGGATCCACGCCGGGCGGTCGACGGCGGCCGCTGCGGCCTCGTCACCGATGACGACCGCACACGCCCCGTCGGAGGAGGGGCAGGTCTCGTCGTAGCGGATCGGGTCCCACAGCATCGTCGACGCCTGGACCGACTCGAATGTGATGTCAGGCTGCCGCAGGTGCGCGTACGGGTTCTTCGCGCCGTTGAGCCGGTCCTTCACCGCCACGAGCGAGCCGATGTGCGCCGGTGCGCCGGAGCGCCGGATGTAGGAGCGCACGTGCGGCGCGAAGTAGCCGCCCGCGCCCGCGTTCACCGGCATGTTGAACGGGATCGAGATGGACAGTGCCCACATGGCGTTGGACTCCGACTGCTTCTCCCACGCGACGGCCAGGACCCGCCGGTGCACGCCGGCCTGCACGAGGCTCGCCGCAACCAACGCCGTCGAACCGCCCACCGAACCAGCGGTGTGCACCCGCAGCAGCGGCTTGCCCACCGCGCCGAGCGCGTCCGCGAGGAACAGCTCGGGCATCATCACGCCCTCGAAGAAGTCCGGCGCCTTGCCGACGACGACGGCGTCGATGTCCTTCCACTCGACGTTCGCGTCGGCCATCGCCCGGTCGATCGCCTCGCGGCACAGGCCGGCCATCGACACGTCCTGCCGCTTCGCGCGGTGGTGTGTCTGGCCGCTGCCGAGCACCGCGGCCCGCTGCTTCATCGGTTCCCCTGCTGTTCGCGCAAGCGGCTCATCGGTTCCCCTGCTCTTCGCGCAAGCGGCTCATCGGCCCTCCATCACACACACGAGGTTCTGCTGTAGCAGCGGTCCGCTCGTCGCGTGCGCGAGGGTGCGTCCGGCCGAGCCGGACAGGATGTGACTCGCCGCCTCACCGATGCGGACCAGCCCGGCTGCGAACATCGGATTGCCGGCCAGCGCCCCGCCGGACGGCGTCACGCGCACCGCGTCGCCCAGCCCGAGCGCGGAGCGCAGGATCAGCTCCTGATGGGTGAACGGCGTGTAGAGCTCCGCGATCTCCACCCCGTCGATGCCGGCGTCCGCGGCGGCCGCCACGGTCGACGGGGAGGTGGTCAGGTCGCGGGCGCCGATGTTCGCCGAGTCGACGCGATGCGCGATACCGGTGATCCAGGCTGGGCACTCGGCAATCTCATGGGCTCGGTCGGCGGCGGCGAGCACGATGACCGACGCGCCGTCGCTGATCGGTGCGCAGTCGTGACGGCGCAACGGGTCGGACAGGTAGGGCTCGGCCAGCAGCTCGTCGACGTCCTTCGAGCCGGCGAGCTGCGCGTACGGATTCGTCTCGGCGTCGCGGCGGCTGCGGACCGCGACTTCGGCCATCGACCGCTCGCTCCACCGGCCGGCGTCTATGCCCGCCCGCGCCTGCAGCCCCGCCAGCGCGACCGAATCAGGCCAGAGCGGCGCGAGCGTGTACGGGTCGAGTTGCAACGCCAGGGTCCGGCGAAGGTTGCCTGCGGACGACTTGCCGAAGCCGTAGACCAGCGCCGTGTCCACCTCGCCGGTGACGATCTTGACCCATGCTTCGTACAGCGCCCAGGCCGCATCGGCCTCGACATGCGACTCGTTGATCGGCGGTACCGGCCCGATCGCGTCGATGGCCGAGATGAAGGAGAACGCGCGGCCGGCGAGATAATCGGAGGAGCCCGAGCACCAGAAGCCGATGTCGGACTTCGTCAGCCCGAGACCGCCCAGCACCTCCTGGAAGATCGGCACGAGCATCTCGACGCCGTTGGTGGTGCCATCGGTGCGGCGCAGCTGGTGCGACTGCGCGAAGCCGACGACCGCCACGTCCCTCACAGGTGCTCCTTGTACGTGTCGTACGGCGCGTCCGGTTCGCCGTTGGGGCGGAAGTACTCGATGTTCTGCAACGCCGGCTCCCACTCCTCCCGCGGCTTCCACACCGCCTCGACACGCATCCCCATCCGGACCTCGTCGGCGGGGCACTCGAGGATCAAGTGCAGGAACGCGATGTCCGCACCGTCGAGCAGCACGTAAGCCGCGACGTACGGCGGCGTGATCTTCTGCCCGTAGAACGGCACGTTGACGATGCAGAACGTCGTGACGGTGCCGCGGTCGGGCAGCTCGACCTCCTCGACGGTGGGCACGCCGTCTACGGGGCAGGCGCCGCGCGGCGGGATGTACACCTTCCGGCAGACCGGGCAGCGCTGACCGAGCAGTCGCCCCTGCTGCAGCCCGAGCAGGTAGCTCGTCTCCTGCATCGAGGCGTTGTGCTGCACGCGCAGCGCCACCGGAGTGGTGACGATCGTGACCGGATCCGCCGATGCGGCCGGCCGAGCCGATGCGGCCGGCGGAGCCGCAATCGTCGGTCCGTCGGCCGGCTCGAAGCAGACGATGTCGCGGATGTTGCCCGTTCGCTGCGTCGCCCAGCGGGCGCGCACCCGCATGCCGGTACGGACGTCCGCGGACGAGCGGGCGTCGAGAGCGTGCAGCATCGAGGTGTCCGCGCCGTCCAGGCGCACCAGCACCCAGGCGAAGGGCTGCTCGATGGGCTGCCCCTGGAGCGGCTCGGTCGCCCACGTCCAGCTCTGGACGGTCCCCTCGTCGGACACCTCGACGAAGTCGGTGGCCTGTTCGCCGGTGACCGGGTCGTACTCGACAGGCGGGACATACACCCGCCCGTCGGAGGCACGGACCCCCGTGACCCGCCGCTCGGCCAGCCCGGTCATGAACGCCCCGAGCGTGTCGCCCAGCGACCGGGTGTAGTCGAAGCTCAGCTCGATGGGTGCGCTCAAGGGTTTCACGCGGGTCACGAACGAAGTGAAACACGTTCTCGTATCGGCGACAAGAGGGCGGCCTGCCACGGCATGTACGCGCTGTACCAGCAGGGCTGCGGCGTGATGACGGTTGGCTTGTCTCTAACTGAGACACGTTCTAGATTGGCATCCTCACCAAGACGGGAGCATCCAACCGTGGCCGACACCGGACTCTGGAACATCGCCCGCGACGAGCCGCAGCTGACCGCGGTCGTCGACCCGAGCGGGCGGGAGATCACCTATCGCGAGCTCGCGGCCGCCGCGGACGCGTACGGCCGGGGGCTGCAGCGGCTCGGCCTCGACGTCGGTGACTGCATCACCGTGATGCTGCCGAACAGCATCGAGTTGGTGGCGCTGTACTTCGCGGCGATGGAGTGCGGGCTGTACATCGTGCCGATCAACTGGCACCTGACCGGCCACGAGATCGCCTACATCGTGGCGGACTCCGAGTCGAAGGCATTCCTCGCACACGAGCGCTTCGCCGAGGCGGCGGGTATCGCGGCTCCCGCACTGCCGGAATCGGCGCGCTTCGCCGTCGGCGAGATCGCGGGCTTCCGCCCGCTGGTCGAACTGGAAGCCGGCGGCGGGCGCCCGGACAACCGGGCCCAGGGCGCGCCGATGGTCTACACGTCCGGGACCACCGGCAAGCCGAAGGGCGTCAAGCGTCCGCTCACCGGTGCGGACCCCGACGAGGTGCCGCAGGCGGCGTCCGGCTTCTTCGCGATCTTCGGCATGAAGCCGTTCGACGACAACGTGCACATCTGCGGCTCGCCGCTTTACCACACGGCGGTGCTCAACTTCGTCGGCATCTCGATCCAGCTCGGGCACACCGCGATACTGATGGAGAAGTTCGACGCCGAGGAGATGCTGCGCCTCATCGACCGTTACCGCGTCACGCAGAGCCACATGGTGCCCGCCCAGTTCAATCGGCTGCTCTCCCTGCCGGAGCAGGTGCGCGCGAAGTACGACGTCTCGTCGCTGCGCACGATGATCCACGGCGCCGCGCCCTGCCCGGCCGCGGTGAAGCGCGCGATGCTCGACTGGTGGGGGCCGGTCGTGATCGAGTACTACGCGGCGACCGAGGGCGGCGGCACGTCGATCACCGCGACCGAGTGGCTGCGGAAGCCGGGTTCGGTCGGCAAGGCCTGGCCCTACTCCGTGATCAAGGTTCTCGACGACGACGGCGCCGAGGTGCCCACCGGTCAGGTCGGCCTCGTCTACATGAAGATGGGGCAGTCCAACTTCAACTACCACAAGAGCGAGGCGAAGACGCGGGCCTCCCGCGTCGGCGACCTGTTCACGGTGGGGGATATCGGCTACCTCGACGAGGACGGTTACCTGTACCTGTGCGACCGCAAGAGCGACATGATCATTTCCGGGGGCGTCAACATCTACCCGGCGGAGATCGAGAGCGAGCTCGTCATGCACCCCAAGGTGGCGGACGTCGCCGTGTTCGGCGTGCCGGACGAGGAGTGGGGCGAGGCGGTCAAGGCCGTGATCCAGCCCGCCGAGGGCGTCACACCGTCCGACGAGCTCACCGGCGAGCTGCTCGCATTTGCCGCTGACCGGCTGGCGAAGTTCAAGCTGCCCAAGCACGTCGGCTACCTCGACGAGCTGCCCCGCGACGACAACGGCAAGCTCTACAAACGCAAGCTGCGCGACCCGGAATGGGCCGGCCGCGAAAAGGCCATCTGACCGCTCCCTCGCCGAGTGACGGATCACCAAGATCAGAGACGGCCGAAACTCCGTCTCTGATCTCACTGATACGTCACCGGGTGAGCAGATCCGTCACTCGCAGCGCCAGGTGTCAGCGGCCCTGGAAGTGCGGGGTGCGCTTCTCGGCGAAGGCGCGCGGCCCCTCCTTGGCGTCCTCGCTCTGGAACACGGCCATGCCGAGCATCGCGTCGAGCTTGAACGCGTCGTTCTCGTGCATGGCCTCGGACTCGCGGATCGTCCGCAGGATGGCCCGCACCGCAAGCGGTCCGTTCGCCGCGATCAGCTCGGCGAGCTCCAGCGCCTTGTCCAGCGCCTGCCCGTCCGGCACGACGTGGCCGATGAGGCCGATCTCCTTCGCTTCGGCAGCCCGGATGTGGCGGCCGGTCAGGAGCAGGTCCGCAGCGACCGTGTACGGGATCTGCCGAACCAGGCGTACCGCCGAGCCGCCCAGCGGAAACAACCCCCAGCGCGGCTCGCTCACGCCGAAGCGGGCGCTCTCACCGGCGACCCGGATGTCGGTGGCCTGCAGGATCTCGGTACCGCCGGCGATGGCCGGCCCCTCGACGGCGGCGATCAGCGGCTTGGTCAGGCGCCGCCCCTTGAGCAGTGACTCGATCACCGACAGATCCATGTTGCGTGCCGACTCACCGGGATGGCTGCTCGTCATGGCCTTCAGGTCCGCGCCCGCGCAGAAGACGCCGCCGGCGCCGGTGAGGATGCAGACCCGCACCTCGGGGTCGGCATCCACCTGGTTCCACGCCGCGGTCATGCCGGCCAGCATCGACGCGGACAGCGCGTTCCTCGCCTCGGGGCGGTTCATCGTCACGAGCAGCACGTGGCCGCGCTGCTCGACGAGGCAGTGCTGGTCTTCGGGCGTGAGAGTCGTCATCGACGCGGGACCTCCTGGCAGGTCTGGGGTTGCCAGAAACAGTAACAGGTTCTAGTTTCTGCCCATGGCTTACAACATCGCCGACCTCTTCGAGCACGCGGTCGATCTGTACCCGGAGCGCCTTGCGGTGGCCTGCGATGACGACGAAGTCAGCTACGCGGGGCTGGAGGAGCGCGCGAACCGTCTGGCCCATCATCTCGCCGCCCACGGCGTCGGCGCCGGCTCGCACGTCGGCATGTGCACCCGCAATCGCGTCCAGGCGATCGAGACGATGCTGGCCGTGTACAAGCTGCGGGCCGCGCTGATCAACGTGAACTACCGCTACACCGCCAACGAGATCCGCTACGTGCTCGACAATGCTGACGTCGTCGCACTCGTCCACGAGCGGCAGTTCGCCGACCGCGTCGAGGACGCCTTGCCGAGCGCGCCGCAGGTCAAGCACGTGGTGGTCATCGACGACGGCAGCGACGTCGCGTTCACCGGGCTGGAGTACGAGGCCGCGCTGGCCGAGGGCGACCCCCACCGCGAATTCGAGGAGCGCAGCTCCGACGACCGGTACCTGCTCTACACCGGCGGCACCACCGGCCAGCCCAAGGGCGTCATCTGGAGACACGAGGACGTCTGGCGCACGCTCGGCGGCGGCATCAACTTCGTCACCGGCGAGCCGATGCCGGACGAGTGGGCCCAGGCCGAGAGCGGCAAGGTCACCGGCGGGCTGGTGCGGCTGTGCCTCGCGCCGCTGATCCACGGCAACGCGCAGTGGGCCGCACTGGCGGCCCTGTTCGGCGGCGACACGGTGATCCTCCTGCCGCACTTCGACGCCGACGCGGCGTGGCGGGCGATCCAGCGCCGCAAGGTGAACGTCGTCGTGCTCATCGGTGACGCGATGGCGCGGCCGATGATCGAGGCCTTCCAGGTCGGCGACTACGACCCCTCGTCCGTCTACGCCGTCTCCAGCAGCGCGGCGCTCTTCTCGCAGAGTGTCAAGAGCCAGTACCTCGAGGCCCTGCCGAACACCGTGATCACGGACGCGATCGGCTCGTCCGAGACGGGCTTCATGGGGCTCGGCATGATCACGAAGGACAGCGAGCAGGGCGTCGGCGGTCCGCGCGTGAAGGTCAACAACGAGACGATCGTCATCGACGAGTACGACCGGCCGCTGCCGGCGGGCTCCGACCAGATCGGCCGGCTGGCGCGCGGCGGGCACGTGCCGCTGGGCTACTACAAGGATCCCGAGAAGACGGCACGACTGTTCGCCGAGGTGGATGGCAAGCGCTACACCGTTCCCGGCGACTTCGCGCGGCACGAGGCAGACGGCACGATCACCCTGCTCGGCCGGGGCAACACGTGCGTGAATACCGGTGGCGAGAAGGTGTTCCCCGAAGAGGTCGAGGCCGCGCTGATGTCGCACCCCGACGTCTTCGACGTGCTCGTGGTGGGCGTCCCGGACGAGCGCCTGGGGCAGCGGGTCGCGGCGATCGTCGAGCCCCGCCCCGGTGCGGAGCCGACCTTCGACGAGCTCAGCGCCCACGTCCGTAAGGAGATCGCGGGCTACAAGGTGCCCAGGAGCATGTGGTTCGTCGACCGGGTCCAGCGGCTGGCCACCGGCAAAGCGGACTACCGCTGGGCGAACACCTATGCCACTGAGCACCCGGAGGATGTCCTGTGCGCACCGCACTCTGCGACCAGCTCGGCATAACGCACCCGATCGTCGGGTTCACGCCGTCTGAGCACGTCGCCGCCGCGATCAGCCGTTCGGGGGGGATGGGAGTCCTCGGCTGCGTGCGGTTCAACGACGCCGAGGAGCTGGACGCCGTCCTGAACTGGATGGACGCGAACACCGACGGCAAGCCGTACGGCGTCGACATCGTCATGCCCGCCAAGGTGCCAGCCGAGGGGACGACGACGGACCTCGGCAAGTACATCCCCGACGAGCACCGGCGCTTCGTCGACGAGACGCTGCGCAAGCTCGGCGTGCCGCCGCTGCCCGCGGACGACGACCCGGGGGCCGGCGGAGTGCTCGGCTGGCTGCACTCGGTGGCCCGCTCGCACGTCGATGTCGCGCTGCAGCACCCGACCAAGCTCATCGCGAACGCGCTCGGCTCGCCCCCCAAGGACGTGATCGACCGGGCGCACGAGCACGGCGTGCCGGTGGCCGCGCTTGCCGGCAAGGCGAAGCACGCCCGCTCGCACGTCGACAACGGCGTCGACATCGTCATCGCCCAGGGCACCGAGGCCGGTGGGCACACCGGCGAGATCGCCACGATGGTGCTAGTCCCGGAGATCGTGGACGCGATCGGCGACGATGCGACAGTCCTTGCGGCCGGCGGGATCGGGTCGGGGCGGCAGATCGCCGCCGCGCTCGCGCTCGGCGCCGGCGGGGTGTGGATGGGCTCGTACTGGCTGACCACGTCGGAGTACACGCTCGGCTCCGGTGACGCGATGCAGCGCGCGCTCGTCGCGGCCGGGTCGGACCAGACGGTCCGCTCGCGCGTGTACAGCGGCAAGCCGGCGCGGCTGCTCAAGACCAGGTGGACCGAGGCGTGGGCCGAACCCGGCGCGCCCGAGCCGCTGCCCATGCCGCTGCAGAACATCCTGGTCAGCGAGGCGCACCAGCGCATCGCGCACTCCGACGACCCGCAGGTCGTCGCGATGCCGGTCGGTCAGATCGTCGGCCGGATGAACGCGGTCCGCCCGGTGGCTGAGCTCGTCGCCGAGCTGGTGGCCGACTTCGGCGAGACGATGGCGCGCCTCGACAAGCTCCGCTGAGCGCCGCGCCGCAGTGGGCTACCGAGCCGTACTAGGCCACCGAGCCGTACTACGCCACCGAGGCACGGGCCCGAGGCACCCAACCCGGGGCGCCGGCCCGCTCCAGCCGAGCGACCGAGCCTAAGCGGGGGTGGCGGCCAGCTCGGCGCCGAGGCGGCGCAGCTGCGCGGTGGCCGGGCCGAGGCTGAATTCCACCCGCTTGGCGGCGACGAAGTACCGGTGCAGCGGCGCGTCGACGTCGATGCCGGTGCCGCCGTGGATGTGCACCGCCGTATGCGCGACGCGGTGACCTGCGTCGGCGGCCCAGAACTTCGCGGTCGCCACCTCCGCGACGGCGGGCAGCCCTTCGGCGACCCGCCAGGCGGCCTCCCACAGCGTCAGGCGCACGGCCTCGACGTCGATGTAGGCGTCGGCGAGCCGCTGTGCCACGGCCTGGAAACTGCCGATCGGCCGCCCGAACTGCGCCCGGTCGCGTGCATACGCCACGGTCAGTTCGAGGGCCCGTTCCAGCACGCCGAGCTGCACGGCGCACAGCCCCACGGTGTTGCGCGTGATCAGCCAGTCCAGCACGTCCGCCCCACCGAGGCGGCGGTCCGCACCCAACAGGACCCCGCTCAACTCCAGCGACGCCACGGTGTCCCCGTCCACGATCTGCTGCCCCTCGACCGCGACGCCGCGGTCATCCGGCCGTACCAGGAACACCCCGATGCCGTCGTCGGTGCCGGCCGGCAGGAGGAAGCCGTCGGCGATGGCCCCCGAGGGCACGACGGCCTTGGCGCCGGTCAGCACCCAGTCGGCACCGACCCGCTCGGCCCGGGTGGCGGGCGCCTCGGGGGAGTCGTTGAGCTCCTCGGTGAGAGCCGCGGTCAAGACGAGCTGCCCGGCAGCGGCCGGCTTCGCCCACGCGGTGCGCTGCTCGTCGTCGCCGAACCTCGCGATCGCCGCGGCCGAGACGGCGATGGAGTCGAGGTAGGGCACCGGCGCCACCGCTCGGCCGACCTCGATGAGCACGCTGCACTGCTCGAGCAGGTCGAGGTCGCCGCCGCCGACACCGGTGGGCAATGCGGCCACGAGAACGCCGGCGTCGGACAGCGCCTGCCACGTGTCGCGGTCGAAGCGCGCACCAGCCGTCTCGACCGCGCGCAGCCGCGCCGTCGTCACCCGGTCGGCCAGGATCTGCCGGGTGAGCGCGCCGAGCTCCTGCTGGGCCTCGGAGAGCGTGAAGTCCATCGTGGTTCCCCTCGTGACGTCCATCGTGGTTCGGCTCGTGACGTCCATCGTGGTTCGGCTCAGCGTCCGCTGGCCGGCAGGCGCAGCCCCACGCCGGCGATGATGTCGCGCTGCACCTCGTTGGTACCGCCACCGAAGGTCAGGATGAGCGACGAGCGGTGCATGCGCTCGACGCGCCCCTGCAGCACGGCTGCCGCCGATCCCATTCGCACGTAGCCGTTCGCGCCGAGCACCTCCATGAGCAGCCGATAGGCCTCCGTGGCGAACTCGGTGCCGAACACCTTCGTGGCCGACGCGTCGGCCGGGCCGAACCCGGTGCCCGACGCGATGCGCCAGTTCATCAGCTTGAGGTACTGCACCTTCGCGTGGATCCGAGCGAGGTGGATCTGCACCCACTCCTGGTCGATCACGCGGCGCCCGTCGGCGAGCTTGGTGTTCTGCGCCCACTCGCGGACCTCGCCCAGCGCGGTCATGATCGGCGCGGCGGACGTCAGCGCGACGCGCTCGTGGTTGAGC
>JAVHVL010000483.1:0-4271 GCA_032160565.1 Pseudonocardiales bacterium
GGTGTACGACGGGCGATCACCTGCAGGTCGACACCGGTCGCAACCGGCTTGCCCTTCGCGTGCACGTCGAGGATCTGCTTGCGGCCGGCCATGTCGGGCCGGTCGACCGCGATCTGGCGGTCGAAGCGACCAGGGCGCAGCAGCGCAGGGTCGAGGATGTCGGGGCGGTTGGTGGCGGCGATCATGATGACGCCGCCCTTGACGTCGAAGCCGTCCATCTCGACCAGCAGCTGGTTCAGCGTCTGCTCGCGCTCGTCGTGCCCGCCGCCGAGGCCCGCGCCGCGGTGCCGGCCGACCGCGTCGATCTCGTCGACGAAGATGATCGCCGGCGCGTTGGCCTTGGCCTGCTCGAACAGGTCGCGCACACGGGACGCGCCGACACCGACGAACATCTCCACGAAGTCGGAGCCGGAGATCGAGTAGAACGGCACGCCCGCCTCACCCGCGACGGCGCGGGCGAGCAGCGTCTTGCCGGTGCCGGGCGGGCCGTAGAGCAGCACGCCCTTCGGGATCTTGGCGCCGATGGCCTGGAACTTGGCGGGGTTGGCGAGGAACTCCTTGATCTCCTCGAGCTCCTCGATCGCCTCGTCCGCGCCCGCGACGTCGGAGAACGTCGTCTTGGGGGTGTCCTTGTTGACGAGCTTGGCCTTGCTGCGGCCGAAGCTCATCACCCGGTTGCCGCCGCCCTGCACCTGGCTCATCACGAAGAAGAGCACGCCGACGATCAGCAGGATGGGCAGGACGCTGATCAGCAGCGAGACCCAGGTGTTGTCCTTCGTCACCTTCACGTTGAAGGCGGTGCCCTTGGCGCTGGCGGACTCGAGATCGTTGAAGATCGTCGAGGCGGAGTCAGCCGGGTACTGGGTGCTGATCTTGGTGTTGCCCTGGAACGGGGCCTTCAGCGTCAGCTGGAGCGTCTGCTCCTTGTCCTTCTGGGTGGCGCTGACGACGTTGCCGGATGTGATCTGCTTGACCGCGTCCGATGTGTTGACGCTGTGATACGTGCTGCCTCCCGACAGCAGCGACGGCAGCACGAGGAAGCCGAACAGGATCACGGCGGCCCAGAGCCACCAGGACCGGAGAATGCGCTTGCGGTTCATATCGATATCACGAACGGCTGGCCGCCCGCGTTCCTCCTGCTCAGACCGATCGGTTTCCCTTACGGACGGTACACGTCAGCCGCCGTACACCGACGGCTTCAGGCGCCCTATGTAGGGCAGATCGCGGTACCTCTCAGCGTAATCCAGGCCGTAGCCGACCACGAACTCGTTGGGGATGTCGAAGCCGACGTATTTGACCGGCACGTGCACCTTGACCGCATCCGGCTTGCGCAGCAGGGTGACGACCTCGATGGAGGCGGGCTGCCGGCTGGCGAGGTTCTTCAGCAGCCAGGAGAGGGTCAGGCCGGAGTCGATGATGTCCTCGACGATCAGCACGTGCTGCCCGGCGATGTCGCGGTCGAGGTCCTTGAGGATGCGCACCACCCCGGAGGACGTGGTCGAGCTGCCGTAGGAGCTGACGGCCATGAACTCCATCGTCGACGGCCGCTCCAGGGCCCGCGCGAGGTCCGACATGAACATCGCGGCGCCCTTCAGCACCCCGACCAGCAGGGGTTCGCGTCCCGCGTAGTCGGCGTCGACCTCCTTTGCCAGCTCGGCGATCTTGTCTTTGATCTCGTCGGCGGAGACCAGGACGGCTTCGATGTCGCCATCGAGCTCGCTCACGCCCGGGCCCCCGCGAAAGAGTGGAGCGTTCTCTGCGGAGCGGTTTCGTGGGGCGTGCATGCCGGGGCCCCCGCGAAAGCGTGGAGCGTTCTCTGCGGAGCGGTTTCGTGGGGTGGGTTCACGGGGCTACTCCCGAGGATCGGCCGGGCGGGGCGGGGTTCAGCACCAGTTTCCCAGATGTGCGGGATGCCGTCCGCCCACCCGGCAGATCCAGCGGCCCCTGCCCGTGCCAGCCGGTGATCAGCGCGTCCAGCGCGGCGGTGTGCTCGGAGGTCAGCGGCCCCGCCCCCCCGTTCGCGGCCCACGCGCGGAGCACCCGGGTACGCACGGCGCGCGGCAGCCCGGCGAGGGAAGCGACGTCCAGCGCCGCACCGGACCCGTCCTTCCCCGCATGATCAACAGAGCGATCCTGTGGGTATCCAACGAATCCGCTCTGTGGATCAACGAGTGTCTGCTGCGAGCCGAGGTGACGGGCGATGGCGTCCAGGGCGTCGAGATCCTCGCGGACGAGCGCCGCGGTGCGGGCCAGCGACTGTGCCACCCCGCCCTGCAGCACCTCCTCGAGCAGTGGCAGCACCTCCCGGCGCAGCCGCACCCGCTGGAAGGACGGGTCGGCGTTGTGCGGGTCCGTCCACGGCTCGAGCCCCAGCGCGGCACACGCCGCCTCGGTGTCACTGCGCCGCAGGCCGAGCAACGGACGCAGCCAACGTCCATCTGCCGGCCGCATGCCAGCGATCGAGCGGGGGCCCGACCCGCGGCCCAGGCCGAGCAACACGGTCTCGGCCTGGTCGTCGAGGGTGTGCCCGAGGAGGACCGGCGCCTGCAGTGCGTCGGCCGCTGCGTCGAGGGCGGCGTAGCGCGCAGTGCGGGCGGCGGCCTCCCGGCCCCCGTCGGCGCCGACCGTCACCACCACGACCTCCACCGGGTCGAAACCGAGCTCGTAACCGACCGACGCCACGCGTGCGGCCTGGGCGGCCGAACCGGGCTGCAGCCCGTGGTCGACGGTGATCAGCCCGGCACGTACCCCGGCGCGGGGCGCCTCGAACGCGGTCGCGGCTGCCAGCGCGAGTGAGTCGGTGCCGCCGGAGCAGGCGACGAGCACGGCGCCGTCGAGCCCGTCGAGCGCACGCCGGACGGCCAGGCGCACCGCTGCCACCGCCGGGTGCGGCCCCATCAGCTCAGGCGTGGACGCGGGCGATCCACTGCGCCGGCGCAGCGATCTCGACCTTGCTCGGCAGCGTGTCGCGTGAGCTCCAGATGGCGTTGAAGTCGTCCAACCCGATCCGTTCGACGACCGCGCGAACGAACGCCGAGCCGTCGACGTACTGCCGCGTCTTGGCCTCCATGCCCAGCAGCTTGCGCAGCAGCCGGTCCAGCGGGTTGCCCCCCGTGCGACGGCGCTGGGCGAAGCGCCGCTCGATCTCCGGCTGGGTCGGGATGACGTCCGGCGAGACGGAGTTCATCACGTACTCGGCGTGCCCCTCGACCAGCGACATGAACGCGGTGATCCGGTCCAGGATGGCGCGCTGCTCCGGCGTCGCGATCACGGCCATCAGCCCCGAGCCGTCGCCCTGCCCGCGCACCACCTTCACCAGCTCGCCCGCGGCGTTGCTGAGGCGGCGGCGCAGCTCGGTGGGGTCGGTGTCGACCGCGTCGGTGAGCGCCGCCACCTCGTCGAGCATGTGCTGGCGCAGCCACGGGACGGCGGTGAACTGCACCCGGTGCGTGACCTCGTGCAGGCAGACCCACAGCCGGAAGTCGTGCGGGTCGACCTTGAGCTGCCGCTCGACGGCGACGAGGTTCGGCGCGACGAGAAGCAGCTGGCCGCTGGGGCGGTCGAAGAACTCGAACTGCCCGAGGACCTTCCCGGAGAGGAACCCCATCACCAGCCCGACCTGCACTCCGGTGATCCGCCCACCGATGCCCTCGGCCACCTTGCCGACCGGGTTGTCGGCGGCGAGCTTGTCGACGAGCGGGGTCATGATCGCCCGCATGCCGCCGGTGTTGGCGTCGATCCACGCGCCGCGGTCGACCACCCGGGTGGCGGCGCTGACCGGGGGCTCCTCGAGCCGGGTCAGCTCTGCGACGTGACCGGCCGCGGTCGACGTCGCCCGGTAGAGCTCGCCGACCACCTCGTCGGCCTCCGGCCGCGAAACACTCGGTGGGCGTGGGCTGAACCGTTTCGCCGCCCGCGCGGCGAGGTCCCAATCGATGAGCGAGCCCATGAGGTCACAGTAGAGGGCGAAGCTGGGACCCGCCCGGGATCAGCGGCAGCCGCAGCCGGCGAGCGCCGCCGCGATGCGGTCGAGCGCGGCCTCCGCGGCCGCCGTCGGGCCGTCGCCCGGGGCAACGTGGTCGGCCAGGACGGCGAACGCGAGCAGCCGCCCGTCCGCATCGTGCACGAAGCCGGCCAGCGAGGAGACGGACGTGAGCGTGCCGGTCTTGGCGCGCACCACGCCGGCACCCGCCGTGGCGCCGGAGCCGCGCAGGTACCGGCCGCTCAGCGTGCCGCTCCAGGCGGCGACCGGCAGCGCCGTGACGATGTCG
>JAVHVL010000536.1:0-5784 GCA_032160565.1 Pseudonocardiales bacterium
CCCGGCGCTGGCGCACCTCGAACGTGGGATTGGTCCCGACGGAGATGGCCGCGACACCCAGCGGCTCCCCGGGCATCGTGCGACCCCACTCGTCCAGGCGGAACGCCCGGCCGGCATACACCCCGTCGGCCGGCACCGCGGTCCACTCGTCGGTGCGCAGGTTGGCCGTCGGGAAGCCGAGGTCCCGGCCGCGCTGGTCACCGCGCTCGACCACACCGTCCACGCGATGCGGCCGGCCGAGCGCGTGCGTGGCCGCGCCCATGTCACCTGCCAGGACGCAGGAGCGGACGTATGTCGCGCTGATCGGCGCGCCGTCCTCGCGCAGCAGCGGGATGCCGTGCGTCGTGAACCCGAACGTCTCCCCCAGCCGCTCCAGCACCGCGACGTCGCCGGCGGCCTTGTGGCCGAAGCGGAAGTTGTCGCCGACGACGACCGCGGATGCGTGGAGCTGGGCGACGAGCGCGTGGTGGACGAACTCGTCCGGAGCCATCCGGGAGAACTCGAGCGTGAACGGCAACGCGCAGAACACGTCCACGCCGAGCTGCTCGACCAGCTCGGCGCGGCGGACGATCGTGGTGAGGGCCGGCGGATGGGAGCCCGGGCGCACCACTTCGGAGGGGTGCGGCACGAACGTCAGCAGCACGCTCGGTACGCCGCGCTCGTGCGCGAGCTGCACCGCCCGGCCGATGATCTCCGCATGGCCGCGGTGCACGCCGTCGAACACCCCGATGGTGACGACGCAGTGCCCCCAACCGCTCGGGACGGCGTCCAATCCATGCCAGCGCTGCACGCCCGGCAGCCTATCGCCGCCCCCGTGCGGCCCTGTCCCGAGTGACGTATCTCCAAGATCAGAGACGGCGAAATCTCCGTCACTCGATCCTTTGATCCGTCACCCGGCGGCCGACCACGGACGCACTAGCCGGCCGGCGTGAACACGAGCACCGGCCGGGCCCGCTCACCGTCCTCCAACAGGAGGGCCGCCACCGTTCCGTCCGGGGCCACCGCGCCGTAGGTGCCGACGATCCCGGCCGGATCCAGGGCCTGGCCATAGGACAGCGCCCGGGCCTGCTCGCCGTCCACCTCCCGGATCGGCATGGCGGCGCGCACCGCGTCGACGAGGGGCAGCGTGACCGGGTCGGGCAGTCCGGCCAGCGCCTCGAGGCTGCGGGCCTGCTCGATCGTGAACGGGCCGACCCGGGTGCGGCGCAGCGCGGTCAGGTGGCCGCCGACGCCCAGCGCGGCGCCGACGTCGCGGGCCAGGGCGCGGACGTAGGTGCCCGACGAGCACTCCACCTGCACGTCCGCGTCGAGCAGCTCCGCGCTCGGGCGGCGGCAGGCGGTGACCTCGAAGCGGGAGACAGTGACCGGCCGGGCGGCGAGTTCGACGGCCGCCCCTTCGCGCACCAGCTTGTACGCACGCCGGCCGTCGACCTTGATCGCGGACACCGCGCTTGGCACCTGCTCGATCTCGCCGGTGAGCGCTGCCGCGGCGGCGCGCACTGCCGCTTCGTCGACGGCCGCGGCGGAGCTGGAGGAGACGATGTCGCCCTCGGCGTCGTCGGTGACGGTGGCCTGCCCGAGGCGGATCGTCGCGGTGTACTCCTTGTCGGTCAGCACCAGGTGGTGCAGCAGCCGGGTAGCCCTGTTCACCCCCAGTACGAGCACGCCGGTGGCCATCGGGTCGAGGGTGCCCGCATGGCCCACGCGCCGGGTCTGCGCCAGCCGCCGCATCCGGCCGACCACGTCGTGCGAGGTCCAGCTGGCTGGCTTGTCCACGATCACCAGCCCGTCGGTCACGTCGTCGCCCCCAGCACGACCCACTTGTCGCCGCGCGCCCGCGCCACCATGCCGACGAGGCGGACGGCGATGAATGCGCTGAGCCCCGCCCAGACCCCGCCGAGCCCCCAATGCCAGTGCAGCGCGGCGAGGTTGAGCGGCGCGAAGGCGGCCACCGCGGCGATGATCGTGATCGTGCGCAGGAACGCGACATCACCGGCGCCGATGAGCACGCCGTCGAGTGCGAAGACGATCCCGGCCGCCGGCAGCATGCCGACGAACCACGGCCAGAGCACGTGCGCCTGCCCGAGCACCGGGCCGGACGAGGTGAAGATCCGCGGGATCAGCGCCCAGCCCGCCGCGTAGACGGCGGCGAACGCGAACCCCGCGCACAGCCCCCACCGCGCTACCTGCCAGGCGAGCCGGCGCGCCGCCACGGCGTCGTTACCTCCGAGCGCGGCCCCCACGAGCGACTGTGCCGCGATGGCGAAGGAATCCAGGAGCAGCGCCGTGAACTCCCACAGCTGCAGCCCGATCTGATGCGCGGCGATCTGCGCGGTGCCCATCCGCGACGCCACACCCGCCGCCGTCAGGAAGGCCACCTGGAACGCGGCGGCCCGCACGATCAGATCGCGCCCGACCAGCACCTGCGCTCGCATGATCGAGCGGTCCGGCTTCAGCGAGCCGGCGGCGCGCCGCAGCGCACGAAGGAACAGCACGGCCCCCACGGTCTGCGCCGCGATGTTCGCCATCGCGGAACCCGCCAGCCCCATACCCAGCGGGTAGACGAGCACTGGAGACGCCACGGCGGACAGCGCGTTCGCGATCAGGACGATGCGCACCGGCTCCGCGGTGCGCTGCACGCCACGCATCCAGCCGTTGCCCGCGAGCACCAGCAGCACGCCGGGCATGCCGAGCACCGCGATGCGGAACCACGACTCCGCGGCGTGCTGGGTGGGGCCGGCTCCCCCGGCGAGCAGTGTCGTCAGTGGCCCGGCGAGCGCCTCGCCCACAGCCACGATCACCAGCCCGATCACGCCGGCCAGCCAGGACGCCTGTACGCCCTCGTTCACCGCTGCGTCGACCCGTCCGGCGCCGAACCACCGCGCCGCCCGCCCCGTGGTGCCGTACTCGACGAACGTGCCGATGATCGTCAGCACCGACATCACCGCACCGGCCACCCCCAGACCAGCCAGCGGCACCGCACCAAGATGGCCCACGACCGCGGTGTCGACGAGCAGGTAGAGCGGCTCGGCGGCGAGAACGACGAACGCCGACACCGCCAGGGACAGCAGCCGCCGCGTGCTCGCGCCTTCGGCCGCCGTCAGGTCACCCATCTGCACGGCGCAGCATCAGCCCGCGGCGAGGGCTTGCAGTTTGCTGGCCAGCCACTTGTTGCCGATCCTCTCCATCGTGACCTCGAAGCTGCCGGCGCTGGCCAGCTTCCGGTCGCCGACGTCGGTGATCTTGTACTCGCGAACCACGACCAGGACGACCACGGTCGAGCCGGCGGCGCTCTCGACGGCCGCACCGGCCAGCTCACCCCGCAGGTCGACGTTGCCCTTGACCATGGCCTGCCGGATCTCGTCCCGATGCGAGTTGAGGATCGTCCGCAGCTGCCCGGTCGCCGACGCCAGGGTTCGCGCGAACTCCACCCGGAAGCGCGCCCGCGTGTAGGTGAGCGTGTTCAGCACCATGCGCTCGGCGGCCTGTTCGGCGCCCTGCAGGGCCGTGGTGCCCGGCGGCGGGCCGGTGCTGCCGTGCGGGTCGAGGCCACTGACCAGCCACTGCGCGCCGACGCGCCCCATCGTCTGGCTGATGCTGACGAAGTCGGTGCGGGGCGACGTGTCGTTCGCGCCGCGCGCGATCGTCTGCTTGATCACCATGAGGACGACGGCCTGCTTCTCGCCGGCGGCGATCTTCACGACCGCACCCTTGACCACGCTCACGGTCTGGATCGTCTTGTTGCTGGCGGCGCTGGCCGTGAGCAGCGGCAGGTTGCGCCGGTAGGACGTGCGGAACTCGCCCGTCGTCACCTTCAGCGCCTCGGTCTGGGTGGCCGTCACGTCGCGGTAGTCATACGTGCCGAGGATCGCGGCGTCCTCCTCGGCCACCTGCAGCACCTGGGCGACAAGCCTGGGGTCGGTGAAGTACGCGCCGCCCCGAGTGCTGGCCACCGCCGACGGAGCCGGTGTGTCGCTGGCCGTCACGGTGTGCGCGCCGGTTCCGGAGACCACGGACGGGGCCTTGCGACCGCAGCCGGCTGTGGTCGCCAGGGCGACGAGCAGGGTAAGCGCCCAGGCGACCCGGCGGGTCAGCGCATCACGCCTCATCGTCGTCGGCGACGTCGCGCGGCTTGCGGTAGGGATCGGGCTCGCCGGCCGGGAGGGCGCCCTGGCGGGCCGCCTCGACCTTGGCGTCCGCCTCGGCCGCGACGGCAAGCAGATCGTCGATGTGCTTGGCGGTCTCCGGCACCGAGTCCAACGCGAATGTGAGTGTCGGCGTGAACCGCACTCCGGTCTGCCGCCCGACCTCGGTGCGCAGGACGCCCTTGGCCGACTCGAGTGCCATCGCCGACTCGGCGTGCGCGGACTCGTCGCCGAACACGGTGTAGAAGACGGTGGCGTCGTGCAGGTCGCCGGTCACCCGCACGTCGGTGATCGTGACCATGCCGAGACGCGGATCCTTCACCTGCATCTCGATGCCCGTCGCGACGATCTGCTTGATGCGCCCCGCCAACCGGCGAGCGCGCGCCACGTCAGCCATCCGTCCTCCTCGCTGAGTTAATCCAGATCATCATCGTCGAGCACCCGCCGGCGGGCGGACAGCAGTTCCAGCTCCGGACGCGCAGCGACGAGCCGCTCGCAGCCGTCGAGGACGTCGCTCGCGTGCCCGTGCGTCGATGTCACCACCGCCACCGCGAGCTCCGCGCGCCGATGCAGGTCCAGCGCGCCCGTCTCCGCGGCGGCCACCTCGAAGCGGCGCCGCAGTTCGGCCACGACGGGCCGAACCACGGCACGCTTCTGCTTCAGCGAGCGGACGTCACCGAGCAGCAGGTCGACCGTGAGCACACCTATTACCACGGCCGACCGTCCTCCCGGCGTCAGGCCCGGGGCTTCTCGCGCAGCTCGAACGACTCGATCACGTCACCGATCTTGATGTCGTTGAACGAGCCGAGCCCGATACCGCACTCGTAGCCGTCGCGCACCTCGGTCGCGTCGTCCTTGAAGCGCTTGAGCGACTCCACGGTGAGGTTGTCGGCGACCACTGTGCCGTCGCGGACCAACCGCGCCTTGCTGTTGCGCCGGATGACTCCCGAGCGCACCAGCGAGCCGGCGATGTTGCCGATCCGCGGTACGCGGAACACCTCGCGGACCTCCGCGGTGCCGAGCTGCGCCTCTTCGAACTCGGGCTTGAGCATGCCCTTGAGCGCAGCCTCGATCTCGTCGATGGCCTGGTAGATGACCGTGTAGTACCGGACGTCGACACCCTCGCGCTCGGCCGCTTCGCGCGCCTTGCCCTCGGGGCGGACGTTGAAGCCGATCACCACGGCATCCGACGCGATGGCCAGGTTGATGTCGTTCTCGGTGATCGCGCCGACGCCGCGGCCGATCACGCGCAGCGACACCTCTTCCTTGTCGTCGCCGATGTCGATGTTCACCAGCGCATCCTCGAGCGCCTCGACGGAACCGGACACGTCACCCTTGATGATGAGGTTCAGGTCCTGGACCTCACCCGCTGCGAGCGCCTTGTCGAGGTCGTCGAGCGAGATGCGGCGGCGCGACGACGCCAGCTGAGCGTTGCGCTCGCGGGCCGAGCGCCGGTCGGCGATCTGCCGCGCGATGCGGTCCTCCTCGACGACGAGGAACGAGTCGCCGGCACCCGGCACGGACGTCAGGCCGAGTACCTGCACCGGCCGCGACGGGCCGGCCACCTCGACGGTGTCGCCGTTCTCGTCCAGCATCGCGCGGACACGACCGAACGCGTCGCCCGCGACCACGGAGTCGC
>JAVHVL010000580.1:0-3634 GCA_032160565.1 Pseudonocardiales bacterium
GCCTGGCCGCCGGCCGCGGTGAGTTGGAGATCGCCTTCGGTGCCGTTGACCTCCCAGAGCAGGTTCGTGCCACGCGAGATCCCGCCGCGATAGTGGATCGAGAGAGCTGCCCCGTTCTCGAGCAGCCCGATGACAGACACCTGGTCGTCCGTCGTCTTGGGCCTGTTCTCGCCCATCCCTGCGATCGTGAAGGTCGGTTGGCGGACGGTCATGGTCGCCGAGAGCTCTCGGGCTTCGCCGAGGCAGTGGCATAGCGCGTCGGCAGCGTGGCCGACGGCGATCGAGAGCATCGTCGCGCCATTCTTCTTGTCGTTCATGTACGCGTTGAACGGCTCGATGGTCGGTCCCCAGCTCATTCCGGATCCGACGAACGTTGTTGAGAGCACCTCGCCGACGTAGCCCTGTTCGATCAGGTCGCGCACGTACGCCACCGGCGGTGCGGAACGGGCCTGCAGGCCGGCCACCGCGAGGACGCCCTGTTTCTTTGCGAGTGCGGCCAGGGTCTCGGCCTCTCTTAGGCCATTGCCGAGCGGCCATTCGCAGTACACGGCCTTGCCTGCCTCGAGCGCGGCTGTCGCCAACTCAAGGTGATACGGCACTTTCACCGTGACGGCGACGACGTCGACGGCGGGGCTGTTCACGAGCTCCTCGTGATTGTCGAACGCCAGCGGGACGCGGAATAGCTCGCCGGCGGCGTCGGCAGATTCGCGTCGGCTCGTGGACAGTGCAGTGATCTCGAAGTCGTCCGAGAGCGACCTCAACGCAGGAATGTGCGCCTGCGCCGCCCATCCCCGATCCGGATTGGCGCCGATGATGCCGACACGAATCTTCCGCGTTCTCCCCGTGCTCATGCGATTCGACCTTTCTCGCGTCGCTTGGCTATACTTGCACCTGCAAGTACCTTACCAACTGGTTGTTGCGTATGCAAGTACCGTCAAACCCCAACGTCTCCGACCTTCTCGGTCGGCTCGCGGTTGACGAGCCGTTGAGCGGACCCGGACTGGAAGCCTGGGACTCGTTCCTTCGCGCCCACGCCACCCTCTTGCGCCGGCTCGAGGTCGATCTCGCGCAGGAGACGGGACTCGCCCTCGCGGACTTCGACGTGCTTGCTCAGCTCGCGCGCGCGGGCGGCGAGCTACGCATGACGGACCTCGCGGACCGCGCGCTCATCTCGCGGTCAGGCATGACCCGGCGCGTGACCCGGCTCGTCGACGAAGGCCTCGTTCGGAGAGCCGACGCCAATGAGGACGGACGCGGGGTCGTCGTCTCGCTGACCGACGCCGGTGTGAAGCGACTCAGCGAAACCGCTCCCATCCACCTGCGCGCCGTCACGGAGCTATTCGTCTCGCAACTCGACGGGCAGGAGCTCACCGTTCTCAAGAACGCACTCGACAAGATCAGCGTCGACTGCGCGTTTGGCTGAGAACCGAGGGTGCTACCTTCGGCCATGCTCTGGCGACGGCCCTTCCGCTTGCCAGCGGAGCTTGACGCGATCCCCGGACGGCTACAGAGTCGAAATCATCGGCCGCGTTAGCGAGTAGCTGTTGAACAGTGGACGCAAACGTCGGCTAGCGATCGCAGTTGGCCTTCGGCGATGGTGCTGTAGGCCGAGCGCTACTCGGTCTTGAGACTGCGGATCTGTTCGGCTTCGTCGGTCGCGGTGGCGGCAAGGAGCGCGAGTGCCTGGGCGCTGGCGCTGCCAGGCGCAGCGTGGTAGACGGCTAGCGTCTGGCGGTCTGTGTTGGGGATTGGCAGCCTCTCGTAGCTGAGCTCCAGCGGTCCCACCAGCGGGTGGTCGATCCACGTCGTACTGCTGCGTTTGGGTCGAACGTCGTGTCGTGCCCAGAGCTGGCGGAAGCGCTCGCTGCGGACAGAGAGTTCGCCGACTAGTTCGTTGAGGCGGGGGTCGTCGACGTCGGGGCCGACCAGCGCTCGCAGGTCGGCGACCGTGCTCTCGGTGACGTGCTCCCAGTCGCCGTGCGTGTCCCGCACGCGCGGGTCGAGGAAGGCGGCGCGGACGAGGTTTTCGCCCTTGACGTAGTAGGGGGCGAGCGCTGTTCCGATGGGGTTGGCGGCGAGCACGTCCATGTATCGGCCACACACGTAGGCAGGAGTCTGGTTCCAGGACGCGATCAACTGCAGGATGCCCGTGGGCACTTTTTCGGGCCGCGGGTTCTTGCGGCGTTGTGGGGTCGGCGTGGCGAGCCGGTGGAGATGGGCTGTGGCGTCGTCGTCGAGTTGGAGTGCTCGTGCGAGTGCGTCGAGGACTTGCGATGAGGGGTGTTGATCGCGTCCCTGCTCGAGGCGTATGTAGTAGTCGCTGCTGACGCCGGCGAGCATTGCGACTTCCTCGCGACGAAGGCCGGGCTCGCGTCGGCGGCTGTTGGGGTCGGGGATGCCGACGTCCTGCGGCCGGACGAGCTCACGCCGGGCGCGCAGGTATTCGCCGATCAGGTTTTCGTGCGGCATCGGCACAACGATACGCCCGGCGGTCGCGTCGGTCCTGGCCCTGCCAGTACCAGGATCACCCGGTCTCTTGTGCCGATCCTGTGCGGTCGCAACACTCGAATGCATGACACAGAACACCGTCACCACTCTCGCATCCCCGCAACCGGCCGAGGCCCCACGGCCCGGCCTTGTCCTCGGTGTGCTCGCGCTCGGTTGCGGCGCCTTCGCGCTGCTGCAGACGCTTGTGGCGCCGGCGCTTCCGGTGCTCCAGCGCGATCTGCACACCTCGACATCCGGCGTCGCCTGGGTCTTCACCTCGTTCCTGCTCGCAGGGGCCGTCGCGACTCCGATCGCCGGCCGGCTCGGGGACATGTTCGGCAAGAAGCGCGTGCTCGTCGTCTCCCTGTCGACCCTGGCGGTCGGCTCGTTGGTCGCGGCGGTCGCCACGTCGCTGCCGTTGTTGATCGTCGGCCGAACCATCCAGGGTCTCGGCGGTGCGGTCTATCCGCTCGCGTTCGGGATCATCCGCGATCAGCTGCCCCCCGAGCGCGTCGCCGGCGCGATAGCCCTCGTCTCCGGCCTCCTCGGAATCGGCGGCGGGCTCGGGATCGTGATCGCCGGCCCGATCCTGCAATACCTCTCCTACCACTGGCTCTTCTGGATCCTGCTCGTCCTCACCTCGATAGCCACCGTCGCGGCGATTGTCTTCATCCCGGAATCGACCGTACGCGAGCCAGGCCGCGTTCACTGGCTTGGCGGTGTGCTCCTCTCGGGCTGGCTGGTCGCGTTGCTCGTCGCGGTCAGCGAGGGGACGACCTGGCACTGGGGCTCGACGAAGACAATCGGTCTGTTCGTCCTCGCCGCGCTTCTTGCCGCAGCGTGGGTCAGGGCGGAAAGCCGCTCGCGGCAGCCGCTCGTGGACATGAAGATGATGCGCCTGAGCGGCGTCTGGACGACCAACGCCGCCGCGCTGCTGCTCGGCTTCGGTCAGTACAGCGCCCTCATCATGATCCCGCAACTCGTCCAGGCCCCGGCCTCAACCGGCTACGGCTACGGCGCATCCGTCACCCAGGCCGGGCTGTTCCTGGTTCCGATGACGATCGCCAGCATGATCGCGAGCCCGATCAGCGGCCGGCTGTCGAACCTGGTCGGCTCGAAGGTGCCGCTCGTACTCGGCTCGCTCGCA
>JAVHVL010000596.1:0-4743 GCA_032160565.1 Pseudonocardiales bacterium
GACTCCGGCGACAATGCCGAGACCGAGCGGGTGGTGCGACCGCGGCAGCAGTATCGCCACCGGTAGCCGCACCACCCGCTCGCTCATGCCTGACCGGTCAGGGCTTGACGGTCGGGGCGTTCTTCGGGTCGCAGTCGTACTTGCCCAGCTCGCTGGGGTACGCCTGGGTGAACTTGTCCGACTCCACCTTCATCACGATGAAGCACTGGCTCGCCTGGTTCGAAGCCGGATCGATCGGCCCCTGCAGACCGCCGCCCGTCCACTGGGTCTGCGTCGCGACGTAGTCCGAGATGCACTTGCGCGTCACGGCCGAACCGCAGGACTTCACACCTTCGGCGAAGAGCAGCCAGGCCGAGAAGGCGGTGGCACCGAAGAACGTCTTCTTGGCCTTCGGCGCGTACTGCTGGAGAAGGTCCAGGTACTGCTGCACCGCAGGCACCTGTCCCGCGGCCTCGAACGGGGTCGTCGGGATGTAGGTGTAGTAGTTCTTGATCGTCTTCCCGGCAAGCTGCAGCGTCGTCTCGTCGTACAGCTGAGACGGGGAGATCTGCAGCTCCGGGTACCAGTTGAGCGTCGCCATGGCCTGCTCGATGCCGGCCGTCACGTTGGCGGTGTCGTTGAGGAACAGGAACTTGACGCCGGCCTTCTTCATCGCCTGGACGTAGGGCGTCCAGTTCGACGTGGTCGGCGTGTACTCCGCCGTGTAGACGACCGTGCCGCCGATGTTCTTGATCGCCTCGTTGTAGGTGTGCTGCTCGCGGTCACCCGCCACACCGTTCGAGTACAGGGAGCCGACCGCCGCGGCCCAGTCCGGGTGCTGGTCGAAGAACAGGTGGAATCCGCCGATCGTCTGCTGGTTGGCAGGGATCGGGGTCATCGGGTACATCAACTTGGCATTCGCGGCCTTCGACCCGACTGTCGCCGCGGTGAAGTTCAGCAGCCCGCAGGTCTGCCACGCGTCGACGCCCGTGTCGTCGAGGATGCCCATGCTCCCGACCAGAGCCACGTCGCTCGTGCAGGAGGTCTTCACCTGTGGGAGGTAGTTGCTGAAAGCGGAGTCGCGCTTGTCGAGCTTGAGCTTGCGACCGTTGATCCCGCCCGCCGCGTTGCACCACCCCACGAAGGCGTCGGCGCCGTCGAAGATGGGCTGGAGCAGGCCGGGTGCGACCGACCAGCCGACGTCGGCGATCGTGCCGACCTGGATGGACGTGTCGGTGACCCCGGTGTCGGTCGCGCCCTTGGCGTCGCCCGGCCCGCAGACCTGACCGAGCGTGCCGAACGAGCCGGCACCTCCGGCGGCCGGCGAGCTGGCTGCTGTGGATGCAGCCGTGGAACTCGCTGCCGCGGAGGACGTGGTGCTGGTGGACCCGTGGCTGCTGCAGGCGGCAAGCGCCAGTAGAGCAACTGCCGCGGAGGCCGTCAGCTTGATATGGCGTTGCATGGGAGACCCCTTTCGCTCGGTGCGCTTATGTTCGGGGGATGACGTTGATGTCACACGCGTAAGTCCCACTGGGTGGTACTGCGTTCGAACCATTCCGAGCGATGAACGGGAATCGCTCAGCCGATGTCGATCGAGACCGTGCCGAAGGCTCCGAAATCGGCCTCGACCCGATCGCCGCCCGCGAGCGGCAGCGAGGCGTGCAACGAACCGGTCAACACGACCGAACCGGCAGTGAGCGCCAGTCCGAACCCGGCGAGCCGATTGGCGAGCCAGGCAGCGGCATTCGCCGGGTGCCCGAGCGCGGCCGAACCCCGCCCGGCGGCCGCCTCGGCGCCGTTGAGCCGGATCCGCACCTCCAGGTCGGCCAGGTCGGCACCGTCCAGTCGCATTGGCGGTCCGAGGACGTAGGCGCCCGACGACGCGTTGTCCGCCACCGTGTCGATCAGCGACAGCCGCCAGTCCCTGATCCGGCTGTCGATGATCTCCAGGCTCGGGTACACCTGGTCGATCGCCGCAATCACGTCGGCTGCCGTCGTCCCCGCGCCGAGATCACGCGTCAACGTCAGGGCGATCTCCGCCTCGGCGCGTGGCTGGACGAAGTCCCTGAGGCGCAGCGTCCCGCCGTCGGGAACGGTCATGTCGTCGAGCAATGCACCGAAGTCCGGTTCGTCCACCCCCATCTGCCGCTGCATGGCATCGGAGGTGAGCCCGACCTTGTAGCCGACGACGAAACGACCCTCGGCGAGGGCGAGGTCACGGTTGTGGGTCTGGATCCGCCAGGCGGACGCCACGTCCAGCACGTCGCCGTACCGAGCAGTGAGGGGTTCGATCGGCGTGCGGTTCGCGTGCGCCTCGCGGAGCAGCGCGGCAGCCTGTTCGACGACGTCGGCGTCGGTCACGGGGACACGGCCAGCCCGGTCGCCCGTCGTTCCGCGACCAACTCCAGGGCGATGTCGATCAGCAGGTCCTCCTGGCCACCGACGAGCTGCCGCTGCCCGGCCCGCAGGAGGATCTCGGGGCCTGGCACGCCGTACCGTTCGGCCACTCGGTTCGCGTGCTTGAGGAAGCTCGAGTACACGCCGGCGTAGCCCATGAGCAGCGACATCCGGTCGATCACCGGCTCGCCGTCCATCACCGGTCGCACGATGTCCTCGGCGACGTCGATCAGCTGGAAGAGATCGATGCCGGTGCGGATGCCGAGCCGGTCGCAGACCGCGGCGAGCACTTCGGTCGGGGTGTTGCCGGCGCCCGCGCCGAACGCTCGGGTGCAGCCGTCGATCTGCGTTGCACCTGCCCGAATCGCGAGAAGCGAGTTCGCCATGCCGAGCGAGAGGTTCTGATGTCCGTGGAAGCCCACCTGAGCATCGTCACCGAGCTCAGCGACGAGTGCGCTGACGCGGTCGCTGACCTGTTCCATGATCAGCGCGCCGGCCGAGTCGACGACGTAGACGCATTGGCAGCCCGCGTCGGCCATGATTCGGCCCTGCCGGGCAAGATGCTCCGGGGAGGTGGCGTGGGCCATCATGAGGAACCCCACGGTCTCGAGCCCGAGGTCTCGCGCGATCCCGAAGTGCTGGGCCGAGATGTCCGCCTCGGTCGAGTGGGTGGCGACCCGAACCACCGCGACGCCCATGTCCTGGACGGCGCGGATGTCGTCGACCGTCCCCACGCCGGGAAGCACGAGGCAGGCGATCTTGGCGAACGCCGCGTTGTCGACCGCGGTCCGGATCAGCGTGCGCTCGTCCACGGAGCTGAAGCCGTAGTTGAACGACGACCCGCCCAGCCCGTCGCCGTGCGCGACCTCGATGACGGGGACGCGCGCCCGGTCCAGGCCGATCACCATCCGCCGCACCGCGTCCTGCCCGAACTGGTGCGCGATCGCGTGGGAGCCGTCGCGCATGCAGCTGTCGGTCACCCGGATGTCGAGATCCGCGGAATAGGGCATGTCTTTCCTCCCGAGTTGAAGGTGGCGCCGCGCGCCCGGGGCGTGCTCCGCGGGCGTCAGGGCGCCGCGACCGTCGAGTGTCGCGCGATCATCTCGCCGACCTTCGTCGCCGCGGCAGTCATGATGTCGAGATTTCCGGCGTACGTGGGGAAGTAGTCGCCGGCGCCCTCCACCTCGACGAAGATCGCCACCCGCCCGTCGTCGAACTGCGGGTCGGCGGTGAGCCGGTACCCGGGCACGTAGGTCTGCACGTCGGCCTCCATGGCACGAACGGACTCGACGATCGCGTCCCTGTCGGCGTCGTCCGTGATGGCGGCGAAGATCGTGTCCCGCATGATCACCGGAGGGTTGGCCGGGTTCAGCACGATGATGGCCTTGCCGCGCCTGGCGCCGCCGAGTTTCGCGACCGCGCCCGCCGTTGTGCGCGTGAACTCGTCGATGTTCGCCCGCGTTCCGGGCCCCGCGGCCAGTGAGGCGACAGATGCGACGATCTCCGCGTACTCGACTTCGGTGACCCGCGAGACCGCCCGCACCATGGGGATCGTCGCCTGCCCTCCACACGTGACCATGTTGACGTTGGGCAAGCCGAGGTGCTCCTCGAGGTTCACCGTCGGCACGACGTACGGCCCGATCGCGGCCGGCGTCAGATCGACGACCCGGACCCCGTGTTCGGCATACCTGGGCGCGTGCGCCCGGTGGGCGTAGGCGGAGGTCGCCTCGAAGACGAGGTCGGGCAGCTGGTCGCGGGAGAGCAGCCACGGCACCCCGCCCGCCGACGCTTCGACACCGAGCTCGGCCGCCCGCTTGAGGCCGTCGCTGTCCGGATCGACGCCGACCATCCAGCGCAGGTCCAGCGCTTCGGATCGCATGATCTTGAACATCAGGTCCGTGCCGATGTTGCCCGATCCGACGATCGCAACCGTGAACGAAGACACGACAACCTCCGCTACCGCCAGAGGACACGGGCATTTCGCCCGAACCTGAATTAACGTTGCGACTCCGCAAACACTCATTGATTCTGAAGTTTTTTGCGTTACGCTCCGCTCGTGCGTGCCGCCCAGCGGGATCATTCCCACGATTCGGTTCTACAACGAGCCAACCTCCTGCTCGACGCGTTTGGACCGCAGCATCGGTACCTGACCCTGTCGAGCATCGTGATGCGCACCGGGCTGCCGAAATCAACCGTGCACCGGACGGCACAGCAGATGACAGCACTGGGCTGGCTGACCTATGACGAGGGCCGATATTCACTCGGCACCCGGATGTTCGAGCTGGCCGGTCTGAGTTCGGTGCGCCATGAGCTGCGGGAGGCGGCGCTTCCCTACATGGAGGACCTGTACGAGGCAACGCACATCAC
>JAVHVL010000602.1:0-14441 GCA_032160565.1 Pseudonocardiales bacterium
ATGAGGAACTCCTCGATGCCGGCCGCCGCTACCTCGCCATCCAGGGGCCGGGGTGGCGAGCCGCCGTCGAGACCGGCGGCGTGTTGGGCGTCCCAGCGGTGGACAGCCAGCTCGACTGCCAGGCGCCGCCGCCACCACCCGACCCGCAGGTCGCCGCGACTGGAGAAGGTCCACGTCTCGGTCTCGGGGTCTGTACTCGTCAGGATGTCGAGGGTTCGGTCCAGGTGGGCCGAGTACCAGGCCGCCAGCTCGCCGACGTCAGCGGGAGGAAGTTCGCGGTCACGCCGGGACACGCGTTCACCGGTGGTGACGACGGTGGCCATCCAGGCCAGGATGCCGCCCATGTGGCCGATCAGTTCGGCGGCGTCCCAGGCGGGGCAGTGTGGTATCGGCCGCGACCAGTCCGATTCGGCGGCCGCCAGCAGGTCGCGGCCGTCGGCAGCAGTGATGCTCTGGAGATCGAGTTCGGGCACGCCGGCAAGTCTGGCAGCACGGCCGTCGGCGAACACGCCGGCTTGCACAGTCGTCGGGCTACTTGACGGCGATGACGTCAACGGTGCGGATGTCCGGGTCCGAAGCCAATAGCTCGGGTGCGACCTGGCCGAGAGCCTGTGGGATCTGTCCGGACAGGTGGGCGGTGCGGGCGTCGTCGGTCTCGAAGGTGTCGAAGATGCCATAGCTGGTGTCGCTGATCTTGAACGCGTACCAGGTCACGGTGCCTTCCTCGGCGACGGCGAGCGCGCGACCGGCCTCGAGGAACGTGGCCAGTTCGTCGCCCTTGCCGGGCTTGGCTTCGAGCAGTGCGAGGAGTCCCAGTCGTACGGTCATCGGTTTGCCTTCCTGGTGTGTTTAGGGGTCTCTGCAGGGGCTTGGTGGTCAGAGGTCGAGGCGGTCGAGGGCCTCCAGGATCTGGTGGGGCTCGGTGCGGGTGCTGTCGTCAGGGTGCACGTCGATCCGGCGCAGCACGTGGTCGGCATCGAGGATCGCGGTGGTCGGCATCGGCAGCGTGGTGGTGGCGGTTCGTCATGACGGCGCCGAGGCGCTCCGCCTGCCCGCGCGGTGCGGACGGGCGGAGCGCCTTCTTCGGTCAGGACTTCGCGATGCCGAGCTTGCTGAAGTCGACCTCGAACGCACCCAGGTTGTGCGCGGCGGGAATGCCGGTGATCCACTTCTGCGCCAGGATCCAGTCGTTGTTGTTGGACAGATGCATGAAGCAGCCGAGCGCGCTGTACTTCTCCGCGGCCTGTACGTACAGGTTGGCGTCACCCGTCTTGACCGCCTCGTTGAGCATCGCGTCGACCGCCGGGTCATCGCACTGGAGGAAGTCAATGCCACCGGACTTGTCCCAGAAGACGTGGCCCCACATGTACGGGTCACCGCCGTCCGGGCCGTTGCTCGCGTCGATGAACGTGTCCGGCCCCTTCGTCGGATCCTCCGGCCACGAGAAGAGCTGGGCCGTCGTGTAGCCCTGCGCCTTCGCCTTCACGCCGAGGGTCTGCATCTGTGCCGCGACGATGTTGGCCATCTGCTGCCCGTTGGGGTTGCTGGACAGGTACCCGACGGTCATCGAGGCGCTGGACGGCAGCGTCTTCGCGTAGTTCTTCAGCACCGACGTGTCGTAGCTTATGTTCTGCTTGTCGGCGCCGCCCGGGATCATGCCCTGCGCATAGATCGTGGTGGCCGGGCTGGCCAGCATGGTGCCCAGCACCCGCTTGATCAGGGTCTCCCGGTCGATGGCCTGCATGTACGCCGTCCTGGCCTCCTGGGTCTTGAAGAAGTCCTTGTTCGGGTTCGTCGTGATGAACGCGGCCGTCAGCATCGGCAGGAAGTAGTTGCTGACGGTGGACTTCGACTCGTAGCGGCTGATGCTCGACGACGGCAGCGCGTTCGCGATCAGGTCGACGTCGCCCTTGTCGAACGCGAGCTCCAGAGCGGAGTCCTGGGTGTAGATGGGCAGATTGATCGTCGTGAAGGGCGACTTGCTGCCCCAGTAGTTCTTGTACTGGGTGAGCACGTACCTGCGGCCGATCTCGGCGGTCGTGAGTTCGTATGCGCCGGTACCCAAGTCGTGTGTCTTGAGATAGGTCTGCGCCTGATCCTTGCCCGCGTTCTTCTGCAGACCGGTCGGCGAGAACATCTTCGGGCTGAAGGGCGAGGCCAGGTAGTTGAGGAATGCGGAGTTGGGCTCCTTGAGCGTGACGACGGCCGTGTACGGGTCCGGCGTGGCCACCGACTTCACAACGGTCGCCATGTAGGCCGGCCCGCCCTTGAGATCGGCGGTGCGGGTGAGCGACGGCCCTACCGCGGCGGACGTGAACGGGGTGCCGTCGTGGAATGTGACGCCGTGCCGCAGCTGGAACGTGTACACGTCGTTGGTCTTGCTGGCCGTCCACGAGGTCGCCAGTTGCGGCGCGATCTGCACCTGGTCGGTGTCGTTCTTATATTGCACCAGGCCCTCGTACACGTTCTTGATGATCGCGATGCCGTTGCCCGCGTAGAACGTCGACGGGTCCGGCGGCATCCCGATGTCGCCCAGGAGCCCTACCGTCAGCGTGCCGTCCGTCGGTGGCTTGTCACCGGTGGTTGCCTTGTTGCCGCCACCGCTGGAGCAGGCGGTCAACCCCAGGGCCACGACAGCGACCGCCACCGCGGCACCCTGCCCCACCCGTCGTCTGCGTCGTATTGCCATTTCGCTCTCCAATCGCTGGGACAACAGTCGATGTGGCCGGCTCAGACAGTGAGTCGTGGGTCGGCCACGGTTTGAAGCACATCGACGACGGCGTTGACGACGATGTAGATGCTGCCGAGAAGCAACGTGACGCCGGCGATTGCCGGGAAATCCGCGTTGGCGATGCTCTGGCCGAGGTAGAGCCCGATTCCCGGCCAGCTGAACACCTGCTCGATGACGACGACGCCGGCGAACATGCCGCCGAGCTGCAGTCCTGACATGGACAACGCCGGCCCGAGCGAGTTGCGCAGGACATGGCGTTCGAGCACGGCCGTTTCGCCGAGCCCCTTGGAACGCGCCGTGCGGACGTGCTCCGCGCGCAGCGACGTCTCGATGCTCGAACGCAGGATGCGCCCGATGCCGATGGCCGGGGCGATGGCGAGTGCCAGCCCGGGCAGCAGCAGGTGTTGCAGGCCGGACACGAATTGCGGGCCGTTCGCGTGCAGCAGGCTGTCCACCAGCACGAACCCGGTCGGCGAGGTGGAGGTCGGCCCCCGCCCGGCAGCGGGGAGCCAGCCGAGCTTCGAGTAGAACAGGACGATCCCGAGCAGCCCGAGCAGGAACGCCGGGGCGGAGGCACCGACCAGGAGGACGGCGCGGAACAACCCGCCCCCGGGCCAGCGCAGTGCGCCCGAGAACGCGAACAGTGCGCCGAGCAGTGCAGCGAGGACGAACGCGAAGATCACCAGCTCGGCTGTGGCGGGCAGGAATGAACCCAGGTCCTGGGACACCGGATTGCGAGTGCGCAGCGACGTCCCGAGATCGCCATGAACTGCGTGCCAGATGTAGCGCAGGTACTGCTGGATCAGCGGGTCGTCCAGTCCGAGGCGGTGTCGCACCGCCGCGATGTCGGCGGGGGACGCCTTCGAACCCAGGTAGGCGGCGGCGGGGTCGGTCGAAGACACGTGCTGCAGGACGAACAGCACCCCGAGCAGCACGAGCAGGAGCACGACGGCGATGCCCAGTCGACGTACCGCGAAGGCGATCACCGCTTGCCTGCCAGTAGCCGGCGCAGGGCGTCGCCACCGAGATTCGCGATCAAGGTGAGTACCAGGACGGCGAGGCCGGGAATGATCGGCACCCACTGGTGACTGAGCAACTGGTCGAGGGTGTTGGCCGTGTCCGCGCCGAGTTCGGGCGCGGGCTGCGACTGCCCGAGACCGAGAAACGACAGTCCGGCCAGCAGCAGGATGACGTTGCCGACGTCAAGGCTGGCACTGACGATCGCGGTCGGCACCGCGCCGGGAAGCAGGTGCCTGACGATGAGACGGGTCCGGCCGACCCCGGCGAGGCGGGCGGCCTCGACGTGCGGGCGCGCCGCCAGGGCACGGACCTCGCCACGGATGATCCGTGCGTAGTACGGCCACCACACCACCGAGATCCCGATGAGTGTGTGCAGGATGCCCGGGCCCAGCGCGGCGACGATGGCGATCGCGACGAGTGCCCCAGGCATGGCGAGGAACAGGTCGGTGAGCCGCATCAGCACCGCATCGACCCAGCCGCCGAACGCGCCGGCGAGCAGCCCGACGATGCCCCCGATCAGCAGGCCGACGAGCACCACCGCCAGCGCGGACAGCCAACTCGTGCGAACTCCGATGATCATGCGGCTGAACAGATCCCGGCCGATCGAGTCGGTGCCCAGCAAGTGGTGTGGCGAGAAGGGCGAGAGGTTGAAATCCCCGACCGGCTGGATCGGGTTGTACGGGGCGATGACGTGCGCGAACAGCGCGATCATCGTCGTGACGGCGAGCAGGCCGACCAGCGTCACGTCCACGATCCGGTGGCGCGAGCCGGCGAACCGGCCCAGCTCGATGGCGGTACGGCGACGGAAACCGACGACGGTGGTCATGCGTACTCCACCGCGTCGGCGATGCGCGGGACGGCGTCGAGCAGCGCCCGGGTGCGCTCGTGGGTGGGCGTCTTGAGAATTTGCTCCGGGTCGCCGATCTCGACGATCTGCCCGTCGAACAGAACCGCGATGCGCTCACCCATGAGCCGGGCAACCGCGAGGTCGTGGGTGACGAACACCACCGCCATCTCGAACTCGCGTCGCATGTCACGGATCAGGTTGAGCACGCTCGCCGCGAGCGACGCATCGAGTGCGCTGGTCGGCTCGTCGCAGAGCAGCACGGTCGGCGGCACGATCACGGCGCGGGCCAGGCAGATGCGCTGGCGCTGGCCGCCGGACAGCTCGGCAGGACGGCTGCTGAGCACGTCGGTCGGCAGGCCGATCAGCTCGAGGGTCTCGGCGATCCTGGTCTGGGCCGCTGCCTTGCCGAGCCTGAGCGGACGCAGCCGCTCGCGCAGCAGGCTGCCGACCGTCAGCCACGGGGTGAGCGAAGAGCCGGCGTCCTGGAAGACCATCTGCGCCGATCCGCGCAGGATCGACGAGCCGCCGGTGGACTTGGTCAGCCCCGCGATGATCCGCAGCAGCGTCGACTTGCCTGACCCGCTCTCACCCACGATCGAGAGCGCTTCACCGGCGTGGACGTCCAGGTCGACCGCGCGCAGAGCGTGCACCACGTGCCGAGCTCCCCAGCCGCCGCTCTTCGTCTTCAGATCGCAGCGCAGACCGCGGATCTCGATCACGGGCTGGGTGGCCGAGGTGATCGCCGCAGTCATGACCGCATCCGTATGGGCTTCGATGCGTGCGGCCGGAACCACGGTCTCGGCGACGTCCGTGACCTCGCGCCAGCAGGCGCGCCAGTGGTTGCGATCGGGCGCGGGCAGCGGTTCGAGCGGCGGCTGCTCGTCGACGCACTTGTCGATCGCGAGGGGGCACCGGGTGTGGTAAGCACAGCCCTTGAGCCGTTCGGCCAGATTGCCACCATCGCCGGGCAGCGTCTTGAGGGTGCCGCGCCGGGGAGTGTCGAGGGCGAGTCGGGACGCGAGCAGCCCGGCGGTGTACGGGTGCGACGGATGGGCCAGCACGGCGTGGGTCGGACCGAGTTCGGCGACCCGTCCCTGGTACAGGACGGCGATGCGGTCGGTCACCTGTGCCGCGACGGCGAGGTCGTGCGTGATGAACAGGACGCTGCAGCCGAACTCCTCGCGAAGATCGCTCAGCATCATGAGCAGCTGCGCCTGGACCGTCACGTCGAGCGCGGTCGTCGGCTCGTCGGCGATGATCAGCGCGGGCCGCCCGGTCAGCGCGATCGCGGCCATCACCCGTTGGCGCAGGCCGCCGGACAGTTCGTGCGGAAAGGCCCGGAGTCGCTTGACCGGGTCGGGGACGCCGGCGGCGGTGAGCAGTTGGACCGCCTCGTCGGTGTCATGGGTGATCTCGGTGATCTGCCGACCGACGCGCATCGTCGGGTTCAGCGAGGTCATCGGGTCCTGAAAGATCACGCCGAGATGCTCGCGCCGGACGAGACGCAGCGCGGCGCCGCTGCCGTGGATCATGTCCGTGCCCGCGATGCGGACCTCGCCCGCGATCTCTGGTCGACTGTCCTTCGGCAGCAGCCCCATCATCGTCAGCGCGAGCACGCTCTTGCCCGAGCCGGACTCACCGACCAGGCCGAGGATCTCGCCCGGAGCGATCTCGAGATCGATCCCACGCAGCACGGGCCGGCTCGTCCCGTGGCGGCGCAACGACACGGTCAGATTCCGCAGTGTGGCGACCGGCTCGGTCGCCGGCGACGTCGTCGGGTCAGCCACGGCCCACCTCGCCCGTGACGGGTGCCGCCTCCGGTGGGCAGATCGCGGCGAAGGCCTGGTGGATGTGGCGCGGCTGGGTGAACCAGACATCGTCCGCTCGGCCGGCCAGGTGGCTCAACGCCCGAGTTATCTGGCGCAGCCGGAACGGTGCGCCGGAGATGAACGAGTGCAGCACGATGCTCATCACGACCGGCTGCTGCTCAGCCGCGAGGAGCAGCTCCTCGAACTCGTCGACGATCATGTCGGCGAAGTCCGAGGCCCCGACCTGACGTCCAATCATGGAGCTGCTGTCGTTGAGCTCGAGCGCGTACGGAATGGACAGCACCGGTCCGGAGGCCGAGGAGAGCCAGACTGGTTGGTCGTCGAGGCGCAGGTCGAGCAGGTACCGGTATCCGGACGCCGCGAGCAGGTCGATCGTGTTCGGCGTGTGCGTGAGCCACGGACTCGACCAGCCACCTGGGCGGGCGCCCTCCTCCTTCTCGATCCGGTCCGCCACGGCGTCGAGGTAGGCCTGCTCTTCCACTGCCGTGCGGCCGGCCAACGAGTCCGAGTTCGAGACACCGTGACCGACGATCTCGGCGCCGGCGGCACGGGCGGCGTCAGTCACCGCGGGTGTTGCGTCGTAGACCATCGTGTTGAGCAGGATCGTCGGTGGGATGCCGTGGTCGCGTAGCCGGTCGAGCAGGCGGAAGGCCCCGACCCGGTTGCCGTAGTCGCGCCAGGACTCGTTGACGAGGTCGGGCTGCGGGACGTTCGGGAGCAGGTCTTCGGTCTGGCCGTCGCCGCGCCGGTAATCCTCGACACCGATCGCGACGTACACCGCGAGCCCGCGCCCACCGGGCCCGCCGGGCCACCGTGCGGCGGCCCGGTCGGTGATCGGGCTGTACGCGTAGCGCCGGGTCATCGGCTGCCCACCCATCGAGTCATGCCGACGTCGACGGCGGCTGCCTTGCGGACCATCTCCTGGTAAGTGGGCACGAGGCTCGTGGCATCGGCGTGGGTGCGTTCCAGCACGGAACGCTGGGCGGCGAAAAGCTCGCGTGCCTCGTCGAGCAGGGCCGACTCGTCGACGCTCGTGACGACCCCGCGCTCGGCCACGATCGAGCCGTCGACCATGGTCAGGGCGACGCTCGCCCCGGTCTCGCAGTACACGAGCTGGCCGGCGATGTCGTTCAGCGGTGTGAACGCGGGCGAGTGCAGGTCCAGCAAGGCCAGGTCGGCGAGCCTGCCCTCGGTGATCTCGCCGAGATCGCCCGCACGCAGCATCGCGGCCGCGCCGCCCAACCACAAGGCATCGAGCACCTCGTGCGCTGTCGGCCAGAGGTCGCTGTCGAGGCCGCTCACGTTGTGGATCAAGCCGGTGGTCCGCACCACGCTCCACATGTCCACCGCGTCGTTGCAGATCGCCTCGTCCACGCCCAGCGCGACGGGGATGCCGCGGTCGCGCATCGCCCGGAACGGCATCACGCCGCTGCCGAGGCGCAGGTTGCTGACCGGGTTGTGGGCCACGATCGAACCGGACTCCGCGATGAGGTCAAGATCCGCGTCATCCGCCCACACAGCGTGGATGACGTTCGTGCGTTCGTTGAGCAGGCCGAGGTCGGCGGTGTAGCGGACGAGCGAGCGTCCGCCGAAGCGGGCCTGTTCGGTCGCGAGCACGCGCTGGGTCTTGGTCTCGAGCATGTGCGCGTAGAGCGGTACGTGATGCTTTCTGCTCAGGTCGTCGAGCGCCTCGAAGTACTCGACGCTCACCCGCTGCGGCGCGGAGACCGATACTGCCGCGGTCAGTCGTCCGCCCGCCGCACCGTGCCAGGTCGTGAACAGGTGCTCATACATCTCGAGAAGTTGCGCGCGGGCGAGCGGGGCGGGGGAGAAGACCGCGGGGTGCAGGTGAGCAGGTGCGAGGTCCGCAAGGAACGGCAGCTTGTCCGCCTCGGGCAGCTCCGGCTGGTCGAGGGCGACGCACGCGCGGATGCCGCAGTCGGCGTACGCCTGCAGCACCGCGTCGATGATCTCCGGATCGGGTGCGGGCATGAAGAACGCGTCGTCCTGAACCGCCGTGGTGCCGCTGCGCAGCATCTCCAGCGCGGCGAGCATCGTGCGCAGGTACGCCTCGCGCGCAGACGGCCGGGGTGATCCGGCCGGCGTCTCGAAGAGCATGAACAACTCGAGCGGCAGGCTCGGCAACAAGCCCTTGAGGTGGTTGGCCGGCGAGTGGAAGTGGGCGTTGACCAATCCCGGAAGGAGCAGATGTCGCCCGTGACCTTCGACCACCCGTTCGGCCGACTCGGTAGACACGGCCCGGTCGGCGGCACCGATGGCGGCGATCCGATTGCCCTGCACCAAAACGTCTGTCGGCCCGATCACCGAACCCGGGGCCTCGCGCCGGTAGACGAGGACATCGCGGAACAGGACGGTCATGGCAGCACCGGGCCAAGGCGCTCCGGAGCGGCGTAGGTGCTCACCCGCGAGGTCGAGAGCCCTTGGGCCAGCAGCCCTTCGACCATCGTGACCGCCGACGCGACCCCGTCGATCACGGGAACCCCGAGCGCGGCGGTCAGCGGGGCGACGAGATCACTGAGCCCAGCGCAGCCCAGCACGACCGCCTCGGCCGCATCGTCGACCATGGCGCTGCGAGCCTCGGCAGCCACCGTGTCGAGCAACTGGGCAGAACCGTCCGCCAAATCCGAGACCGGCACGTCGATCGCGCGCACCGTGCACCGGTGCGCGAGCCCGGTGTCGCGCAGCACGCGGTGCGACTGCTCGCGCGTACGCGGCGGCAAGGTGATGATCGTGAATCGTGCCGCGAGCAGCGCTGCCGTGTAGACCGCGGCTTCGCTCATGCCGACGACCGGCCCGCGCGCGGTCTCGCGAGCTGCGGGCAGTCCGGTGTCGCCGAAGCAGGCGATCACATAGCCGTCCACGCCGGCTGCCTCGCCTGACCGGACCTGCTCCAGCACCGCCAGCGCGCCCCACACCTCGTCGACGTTGCTCTCGACGGAGGCGACGCCGCGGGCCGCCGTGGAACCGATGAGCCGGGTCGTCGGGGCGGCCACCGTGCTGGCTCCCGCGACGACGGTCGAGGTCATCGACGCGGTGGTGTTGGGGTTGACGATCATGATCGTCCTGGCGGCGGTCACGTGCGCGCTCCAGCTCGATGCGTCGCGTCGGTGAGCAGTGCCTCGACGCCGTAGTCGCTGATCGCGAACTGCGCCGCGGTGGCCGCGACGCGCGCGGCGGCGACCGGGTCACCGGTGCGCAGGTGGGTCGCGGCGACCGCGCCGCTGAATGCGTCGCCGGCGCCGGTCGGGTCGACCGGCGCGACCGCTCGGGTCGGGACCTCGGTCACCCGGCCGCGATCCAGCACCAGACAGCCGCGCTCCGCGCGCTTGATCACCACACAGGACGGCCCGAGCGCCGCGAACCGGCGCGCAGCGTCCGCGAGGTCATCGGTGCCGGTGAGCGCGCGGGCCTCGACCTCACTGGGCAGGAAGACATCACACGACGCGAGCATGTCGAGGATCTCGGTCTCGTGGCCGGCGACGCCGTCCTCCTCGAGGTCGAGGTAGATCGTCGCGGCGCTGTGCGCGCGCAGCCACGGCGTGAGCGCGAGTTGCGAGCGCAGGCTCATCGCGAGCACGAGGATGCCGGCACAGCCGAGGTACTCGTCGGGCACGTCCGAGGGGTAGACGGACATCCGGTCGAAGTGCTCGGCTCCGGTGATCAGGTCCCAGCTGCGTCCCCCGCCGGCGTCGTAGGTCACCACGTTGCGAACCGTGGGCAGGTTGCGCCGCGGCAGCTGGTCCGGGTCGAGGTGTGCATGGCGCAGGCGCTCGAGCATCGCCGCGGGCAGGTCGTCCCCCATGGGTGCCAGCCACGTCGCGTCGCCACCGACGTGACGCGCGGCGAGCACCGCGAAGATCGCGTCGCCGCCGAGGGCCTCGCGGCGGGAACCGTCGGCCTGCACTGACTCGTCGACCGTGATGTTGCCGATGCACAGCAGCGGCGGCGTACTCGGCCGCGCGAGCGGCGGCGTACTCGGCCGCGCGAGCGGCGTCGCGCCGCCCCCGTCGTCTTCAGCCACGGGAACCATTGTGCGAAACGGTATACAAGATGTGTTTCGGTGAGATAAATCTTCTGCAACAATTGCCCATTTAACCGCGCCCCCACCTGTGGCGAACTGTCCAAACGGTATTCAATCGCGGCATAATCGGGTCAGGCCGCGTCACCGGAACGGTCCGTCTCGACGGTCCAGGAAGGCCTTCATGTCCCCACGGGACATGAGCTCGTCGAGCTCGTCCTTCTCGGGGATGCCGACCGCGCTCATGACCGACAGGTCGTTGAGCAGGTGGTAGCGCATCGCGTTGGTGAAGCCCATCAGGTCGTAGCCCTGGCGCACGCTGTCCTTCATCGCCTGAACCGCGTACGGGGCGACGGAGGCGATGCGGCGAGCCATCGTCATCGCCTCGTCGAGCAGCTGCGGGTGCGGCACGACCCTGGCGATCATGCCGAGCTCGAGGGCGGTCTGTGCCGTGATCGTGTCGCCGCTGTAGTAGAGGTAGTGCATCATCTTGCGGTTGCCACCGAACCACGGCATCAGCACCAGCGGCGACAACGCGTAGTGCCGCACCTCCGGCTCACCGAAAGTGGCGCGGTCGGACGCAAGCGTGATGTCGCAGCACAGCGCGAGATTCGACCCGGCGGCGAGTGCGTAGCCGTTGACGGCCGCTATGGTCGGAACCCGCAGGTTCCAGATGCGCATGAACGTCTCGAAATTCGACGTGACCTCCGCGCGGAACGCATCGGTCCGCGACGGGCCGCCGTCCTCGTCCGCGCTCAGGTCGAACCCGACCGAGAAGGCTCGGTCGCCCGCTCCGGTGAGGACGACGACGTGCACGTCGGGATCGGCGTTCACCGCGTCGAGCACCGTACGCAGCGACTCGAGCAGGGACAGCGTGAGCGCGTTGAGGACGTCCGGCCGGTTCAGGGTCAGCACGCCGACGTGCTCGGACTTCTCGTAGAACAGTTCTTCGCTCACCGGACCTCCAGGGTCGGGTCGGACGCCGGACGGGTCGGCATCACGACCGGTGCCAGGACGCGAACGCGTTGGCCGGCCGGGCCACGCCCAGGCTGTCGCGCAGCATCGTCCCGGGATATTCGGTGCGGTACAGACCACGGTGCTGAAGGATCGGGACCACCTCGTCGACGAAGGCCTCGAGGCCGCCCGGGAAGTACGGCGGCATCAGCACGTACCCGTCGCAGCCGCCGCCGACGTAGCGGTCTTCGAGCTGGTCGGCGATCTGCTCCGGCGTGCCCGAGATCGCCCAGTGGCCGGTCGAGCCGACCTCCAGCGCGACCAGCTCCCGGAGGGTGAGCCGATCCTCGATCGCGAGCTGCCGGAACACGCCGTAGCGACTCTGCCGCCCCTGCACCGTCTCGACATCGGGGAGGATCTCGGGCGGGATCGGGGCGTCGACCTCCAGGCCGCCGAGGTCGAGACCGCCGAGCTGTTGGCTGAGCTGCGCGAGCCCGATCTCCATGTTCATCAGCTCGCTGAGCTCGCCGTTGATCCGCTTGACCTCGGCCTCGGTCGACCCGATGACCGGGCACACGCCCGGCAGGATGGTGACCTGGTCCGGGTCGCGTCCGGCAGCACGTACCCGCGCCTTGACGTCGCGATAGAACTCGACCGAGCTCGCCCGCGACTGCTGCGCGGTGAAGATCAGTTCGGCCCGCGCCGCGGCGAAGCGCTTGCCGTCCTCGGACGACCCGGCCTGCGCGAGGACCGGCCGGCCCTGCGGCGATCGCGGGAGATTGAGCGGCCCGGCGATCTGGAAGTGCTCACCCGAGTAGTCGATCCGCCTGATCCGGGTCGGGTCCGCGAAGATCCCCGCCGCACGGTCGGCGACGATCGCGTCGTCCGCCCAGCTGTCCCAGAGCGCGAGGACGGCGTCGACGAACTCAGCGGCTCGCTGGTAACGCTCGCTGTGAGCGGGCAGCGGCTTGCCGCCGAAGTTGGCTTCGCCGCCGGAGGACGTGACGATGTTCCACGCCGCGCGGCCGTTGCTGAGATGGTCGAGCGCGGCGAACTGGCGGGCGACGTTGTACGGGTCGCTGAAGGTGGTCGAGACGCTGCCTATCAGGCCGATGTGCTCGGTGCGCGCGGCCAGCGCCGAGAGCAACGTGATCGGCTCGAACAGCCCGAGCGGTTCGGCGGCCATCCGTTCGGTGTCGAGGAACAGCCCGTCGGCGACGAAGATCGCGTCCATCAATCCGCGTTCGGCGAGCGCCGCAAGCTCTGCGTGGAACTCCAAGGAAGTGATCTGCTCGACGTCGCTGTCCGCGCGTCGCCAGGCGGCCTGATGCTGGCCGGCGCCGCCGAAGAAGCACACGACGTGCATCGGTCCACGCTCGTCGGTCATCGACTCTCCATCAGCTCGATGTGGGTCAGGCACTGTCGAAAGTGAGCTTGAATCGTTCGGGTCGGTAGGTGATGCGGACGTACTCGAAGGGGACGTCCTGCTGGTCGAACGTCACGCTGGTCACGCGAGCGGTCGGCGTGCCGACGTCCACCTGCAGGAGAGCCGCGTCGTCCCGGTCGCACAGCACGACCTCGATCGTGTTGGTGGCGCGCCGCGGTTCGATGCCGTACCGGTCCTTGAGAGTGCGATACAGCGACTCCTTCTCCATGCCGGCGTCGGCCAGGCCGGGGAACCGATCCGGAGGCAGGTACGCGTCGAGCAATGCCGCGGGCGAACCGTCGAGCAATGCGACCCGGAGCAGCCGGAAGGCCTTCTCGGCGGAGACGCCCAACGCGTCGAGCACCACCGCTGGGGCGGGAACCGACGTCGCCAGCACGGTCGTCGTCTCGTATGCGCTGTTCTGTTGCCGCATGACCTCGCTGAAGCTGCCGAGCGCGGAAACCTTCTCCTCGTAGCGCCGCTCGTTGACGAACGAGCCGCGAGCGCGCAGCCGGGTGATGTAGCCCTGGCGCGCGAGGTCGAGGAACGCCTGCCGCACCGGGGCGACACTGACGCCGAGCGTCTCCGCGAGTTCGCGCTCGGGCGGTAACCGGTCGCCGGGCAGCAGCAGGGAACTCTCCAACTGCGCGACGATTGCGGTCCGCAGCTGGTGATGCAGGGGGATTGCCGACGTCTTGTCCAACTCGGGCGTCGTCAGCGTTCGCTCGGTGCTCGTCATAGCATCGCGGTCATTCCGCCGTCGACGACCACGCATGCGCCCACGAGGAACGAGGCGCTGTCACTGGCGAGGAAGCTCGCCACGCGCGCGATCTCGGCGGGTTCCGCCATCCGCGCCGCGGGGATCGTCCGAACCTCCTCGGCCAGGTCGGCCGCGGGTATCGCGTTGCCCGCCCCGTCGAGGCGGACCATCGGGGTGTCCGTCGTCCCGGGCGCGATCGCGTTCACCCGGATGCCGTGCGGGATGAGCTCGATGGCGATCGAGCGGGTGAACGCGAGCACCGCGCCCTTCGAAGCCGCGTAGGTCGAGCAGCCCGCCCACGACTGGAAGCTGTGTACCGACGCGGTGTTGACGATGCAGCCCGATGCGTTGCTTCGCATGACGGGCACCACCTTGCGCGAGCAGAGGAACATGCCGCGGATGTTGACCGCCATCGTCCGGTCCCATGCCTCGACCGACGTGTGCTCGAGGTACGTCCAGCAGCCGATGCCGGCGTTGTTGCACAGCACGTCCACCCGGCCGTAGTCGGCGATGATCGCGTCAAGCACCGCGTCGACGTCGTCAGCGTCGGCGACGTCGAGACGGCGCGCGTCGGCTGTCCCGGCGGGCAGGAGTGCGGCCGCCGCTTCGGCGCGATCCACCGCGACGTCGCAGAGGACGACCCGGTCGCCGGCCGCCGCGAACTCCTTCGCCATCGCGGTGCCGATGCCGCCGCCACCGCCGGTGATGACCACGACTCGGCCCGGGCTCGCGCTCGCGCTCGCGCTCGGCAAGCTCATCGGCCTGGTCCGGTCGCGCCGAACGGTTCGTCGCGCTGGGAGTGGAACGAGCCGAGCCCGTGCTCGCGGATTTGAGT
>JAVHVL010000545.1:0-7377 GCA_032160565.1 Pseudonocardiales bacterium
CAGGTAGGTCAGCAGCAGGTAGGTCAGCAGCAGGTAGGTCAGCAGCAGGTAGGTCAGCAGCAGGTAGGTCAGCAGCAGGTAGGTCAGCAGCAGGTAGGTCAGCAGCAGGTAGCCCATCAACCGGTAGCTCAGCCGGCGAGCGCCCAGCGAAGCGCGGACTCCACGTCCGCGTGCTCGAACGCGAAGCCGGCTGAGGTCAGCTTCGCCGGCACCGCACGCTGTCCGGTCAGCGCATCCTGCGCCACCTCGCCGAGCACGATCCGCATCGCGACCGCAGGCGTGGGTATCAGCGCCGGGCGGCGCAGCAGCCGGGCCAGCGTCGAGATCAGCTCCGAGTTGCGGACCGGCACCGGGCCGGTCAGGTTCACCGGGCCGCCGAGCTCGTGTTCGAGCAGGAAGCGGATCGCGCGCACCTCGTCTGACAGGGAGATCCACGGCATGAACTGGCGCCCACTGCCGAACCGCCCCGCAACGCCCAGCCGGACGATCGGGCGCAACCGAGCGAGCAGGCCGCCGTCCAGGGCAAGCACGAGGCCGGTGCGCAGCCGCGCCACCCGGATCCCGGGCTGCTCGGCGGCCTCGGCGGCGGCCTCCCACCGCGCGCACATGTCGGCCAGGAACCCCTTGCCCGGCTCCGCGGACTCGTCGACCTCGCGGTCGCCGGTGTCCCCGTAGTAGCCGACTGCCGACGCGGACAGCAGCACTCGCGGACCGGATTCCGTGTCGGCGAGGGCGCGGGCAATTGTCGTGACGCTGTCGACGCGGCTTCGAATCAGCGTCTCCTTGTACGACTGGGTCCAGCGCTGGTCGCCGACGCCGGCGCCGGACAGGCACACGACTGCGTCCGCGCCGGTGAGGGCAGCCGGGTCGAGCCGGCCCGCCTCCGGCTCCCAACGCCGCTCGTCGGAGCTCCGCGGGGCGCGGCGTACCAGCGCGGTGACGGTGTGCCCGTCCGCGCGCAGCGAACGTGCGAGGGCCGTCCCGATCAGGCCCGAGGCGCCGGCCAGGACGGCGTGCACGGCGCTAGCCGAGCCCGAGTGCGTTCTCGAACGCGCCCGACTCCAGCCGCTCCTTCATGGTGCCGAGGAAGCGGGCCGCGTCCGCACCGTCGACGACGCGGTGGTCGTAGGACAGCGCGAGGTACACCATCGAGCGGATCGCGATGGTCTCGCCGAGGTCCTCGTCGCTGACGACGACCGGTCGCTTGACGACCGCGCCGGTGCCGAGGATCGCCACCTGCGGCTGGTTGATGATCGGCGTGTCGAACAGCGCGCCGCGGCTGCCGGTGTTGGTGATCGTGAAGGTGCCACCACCGAGCTCGTCCGGGCTGACCTTGTTGGCGCGGGTGCGCTCGGCGAGGTCGGCGATCTTGCGGGCGATACCGCCGAGGTTGAGGTCGCCGGCGTTGTGGATGACCGGAACGGCCAGGCCGCGCTCGGAGTCGACGGCGATGCCCAGGTGCTCGGCATCGTGATAGGTGATCGTCTTGGCGTCGATGTCGATGGACGAGTTCACCACCGGATGCGCCTTGAGCGCCTCGATGGCCGCGACCGCGAAGAACGGCAGGAAGGTCAGCTTGACCCCCTCGCGGGCCTGGAAGTCACGCTTGGCCTGCTCGCGCAGCCGGGCGATCTTGGTGACGTCCACCTCGACGACGGTGGTGAGCTGAGCGGCCGTCTGCAGCGACTCGACCATCCGCGCCGCGATCACCTGCCGCATGCGCGACATCGGTTCGACCCGGCCGCGCTGCGGGGCGAGTGTCTGAACCGAAGCGGGTGCCTGAACCGCAGCGGGTGCCTGAACCGCAGCGGGTGCCTGAGCCGGAGCGGGTGCGGACACGGTCGCTGGTGCCGCGTGCGCGGGACCCGCGCTCGCCGCGGCGGCCGGTGCCGGGGCCTGGGTCTGGGCGGCCTGGGTCTCGGCGGCCTGCCCGTTGCTACTCGCGGCGGCAAGCACGTCGGACTTGCGGATCCGGCCGCCCACGCCGGTGCCGCGGATGCGGCCCAGGTCGACGCCGTGCTCGCTGGCGAGCTTGCGTACCAGCGGCGTGATGTACGTGCCGGCGACCTCGTCCTCGTCGTCGTCCACCGGTCGAGGCGCCTGCGGGCCGGCCTGTGGCGCAGCGGCGGCTTGTGGCGCAGCGGCGGCTTGTGGCGCAGCGGCAGCTTGTGGCGCGGGAGCGGGGGCCGGCGCCTGCTGCGCGGTCTGCGGCTCCGGCGCCGCGGCCGGGGCGACCTGCTGCGGCTCGGGCTCGGCCGGCTGCTCCTGGGGTTCGGCCTGCTGGTCGAACGGTGCCTCGGCCGGCTGCGATGCCTGCTGCGCACCGTCGTCGCCCGACGGCGCCTCGCCGGCGTCGCCGATGACCGCCAGCTCGACGCCGATCTCGACGGTCTCGTCCTCCTGGACCCGAATCGACAGCAGCGTGCCTGACGCCGGTGACGGAACCTCGGTGTCGACCTTGTCGGTGGAGACCTCGAGCAGCGGCTCGTCGGCGTCGACGTGGTCGCCCTCGTTCTTCAGCCAGCGGGTCACGGTGCCCTCGGTGACACTCTCACCGAGGCGGGGCATGGTCACGGAGACCGGCATGGTCCAACGACTCCTTAGCTGGGCGGACGGGCGTCAGTCGTGCACGTGCAGAGGCTTGCCGGCGAGCAGCAGGTGCGCCTCGCCGATCGCCTCGGACTGGGTGGGGTGCGGGTGGATGAGCTGGGCGACCTCGCTCGGCAGCGCCTCCCAGTTGTAGATGAGCTGCGCCTCGGCGATGAGCTCGCCTACCCGCTCGCCGACGATGTGCACGCCGAGCACCGGGCCGTCCTTCTCGGCGACGAGCTTCACGGCGCCCTTCGCGTTGAGGATGGCGCTGCGGCCGTTTCCGGACAGGTCGTAGGTGACGGTCCTGATGGCGTCCGCCCCGAACTTCTCGGCGGCCTGCGCCTCGGTGTAGCCCACGGAGGCGACCTCGGGAGCGGAGTAGGTGATCCGCGGGACGCCGGCGTAGTCGATCGGCACGACCGGGAGGCCGGCGATGTGCTCGGCGACGAGGATCCCCTCGGCGAAGCCCACGTGCGCCAGCTGCAGCGTGGGGATCAGGTCGCCCACCGCGTACACGCCCTCGACCGAGGTGCGGCAGTACTCGTCCACGACGACGAAGCCACGGTCGAGGGTGATCCCGTTCTCCTCGTAACCGAGGTCGGCGGAGGTCGGGCCGCGGCCGACGGCGACGAGCAGCAGCTCCGCCTCGATGCTCTCGCCGCCCTCCAGCTGGACCCGGACGCCGGAGTCGGTGTGCTCCACGCTCTGGAAACGGGCGCCGAGCTTGTAGTTGATGCCGCGGCGCCGGAACGCGCGCTCGAGGAGCTTGGAGTTTGCCTCGTCCTCGAGGGGCACCAGGTGAGGGAGCGCTTCGACGATCGTGACGTCCGCGCCGAAGGACTTCCACACGCTTGCGAACTCGACGCCGATGACGCCGCCGCCGAGCACGACCGCCGACGCGGGGACGTGATCGAGCTGCAGCGCGTGCTCGCTGGCGATGACGCGTTGCCCGTCGATGTCCAGCCCCGGCAGCGAGCGTGAGTACGAACCGGTCGCGAGGATCACGGTGGCGCCGGTGTAGGTGTCTACCGCGCCGGCTACGCCTTCACCGGCGGGGGCACCCCCATTGTTGACGGCCACCGTCTTCGGGCCGACGAGGCGGCCGCTGCCCTCGACGATCTCGATGCCGCGGCTCTTGACGAGGCCGACGAGCCCCTTGTAGTTCTTGCCTACCACGCCGTCCTTGTACTTGTGGACGCCGGCCATGTCGATGCCCTCGAAGGTGGCGTTCACGCCGAACTGCGAGCTCTCGCGGGCCTGGTCGGCGATCTCGCCGGCGTGCAGCAGTGCCTTGGTGGGGATGCAGCCGCGGTGCAGACAGGTGCCACCGACCTTGTCCCGCTCGATCAGCACCACGGACTTGCCGAGCTCGGCTGCCCGGAGGGCCGCGGCGTAGCCGCCGCTGCCCCCGCCGAGGATGACGAGGTCGGACTGGTTGTCGGCCACTGCAACTCCTGCTATTCGTCGTCGGTACGCGCCGTCCATCTTGGCACCAGCCGGATAGACACGTGACTACGGGGCGATCCCAGGCGAATCCCAGTCGCGGCACAGCAGGCACTGGGATCATCGGGCCGAGCCGAATACGCTGCGACGAAATCGCAACACAACGGGGAGCACCTCTGTGGTCTGGACATTGCGCAGGAAGAAGCACCGGGCGGGAACGCTGCGCCCGGCGGATTCGGCTGACGTGTCGCACCTGGCGCACTTCGTGAAGTCACACACGGGGGTGGAGGCCTTCATCGAGCCGCGCACGGCGGTCACCGAGACGACCGTCGTGCTGGTGGCCTCGAGCGGTGAGTGGACGCGGCGGCGGGTCGGCGGTGCGGAGGCCGCGCGCTCGTTCGCCAAGAAGCATGCGATCCCGCTGTACGACGTCGGCGTGGTGGGCTACCCCAAGCGGATGCGGGAGTGGACGGCGCGCCGCAAGGCCGCCGGCGAGGTCGGGCCGCCGGGGTCGTCCGGCCCGTCGGCGTGATCAGCCAGCCAGGTCCGTCAATGCCGCGATGATCGTGCGCACGGCGGCGCCGGTCCCGCCCTTGGGGGTGTAGTCGCGGGCCGCACCGGCATTCCAGGCCGGCCCGGCGATGTCGAGGTGCACCCACGCCTGATCAGCAGGGATGAAATCGGCGAGGAAGTGCCCGCCCACCAGCATGCCGCCCCATCGCTCCGTCGGAACGTTCGCCAGGTCGGCGACCGGGGAGTCGAGGCCGCCGCGCAACTCCTCCGGCAGCGGCATCGCCCAGACAGCCTCGCCGACCCCGTTGCCTGCCGTGGTGACGCGATCCCGCAGGCGTGGCTCGCCCATCGCGCCGATCACCCGCGTGCCCAGGGACACCAATTGCGCGCCGGTCAGCGTGGCCGCATCGATCAGGAAGTCCGGCTCGTCCTCGAGCGCCCGGGTGATCGCATCGGCGAGCACGAGCCGGCCTTCGGCATCGGTATCCGCCACCTCGACGGTGCGCCCGCCGCGCATCGTGATCACGTCCGAGGGCCGGTAGGCCGACCCGGACGGCATGTTCTCCGCCATCGGGACGGTGGCCGTGACCTCGATGGGCAGCCTGAGCGCCGCGGCGGCCACCGTGCTCGCGATCACGGCGGCGGCACCGCCCATGTCGGACTTCATCCAGGTGAGGTTCGCCGTCTTGAGGTTCAGTCCGCCGGAGTCGAACGTGATCCCCTTGCCCACCAGGGCGACGCGCGCCCGCGGCCGGGCCGGGCGGTACCTGATCCGCACCAGGCGCGGCGGCCGCGCCGAGCCGGCTCCCACGGCGACGATGCCGCCGAACCCCTCACGGGTGAGCGCCCTGGCGTCGAGTACTTCCACCTGCAGATCCTGGGTAGCGGCCAGCGCGGCCGCGCGATCGGCGAACGTCTCGGGGTAGAGGTCGTTCGGCGGCGTGTTCACCAGATCGCGCGTGGTGCGGACTGCCTCGGCGACGATGCGCGCGCGCCTCAGCTCCGCGCGGTTCGCCGGGTCGGCCTGGGCCGCGATGGACACCTTGCGCAGCGTCCTCTGCTTGGCGTCGGACTTGTAGGCGGTGAAGGCGTAACTGCCGAGCAGTGCCCCCTCGGCCACCGCGCCGACGGGAGCGTCGATGGCGATGTGCACGTGCCGGTACGAGCTCGACGCGCGCAGCGCCGCACCGACCGCCCGGCGGACCTGCTCCGGATCCCGGCCTGCTCCACCCAGCCCGGTGGCGATGACGAGCGGGAAGCGGGCCAGCCCGAGCGTCGGGATCTTGACGACTTCGTCCGCCCGGCCGCTCGCGCCGGCGGCACGGAGCGCGGCCCCGAGGCGCCGCCCCAGCGCGGCGTCGACGACACCCGCGCCGGGCGCGAGGCGTAGCCCGTTCGCGCCGGGCAGGACACCGACGACGACCGCGTCTGCGGCAATAGGCGCGGATGGGTCGACGAGCGTCACCGAGGGCAGCGTTGCGGAGGGCGGCCTTACCGACGGAGGCGTTACCGACGAAGGCGTGACGGAGGGCGGCGTTACCGAGGGCATGGCGGCGATCGTAAGCGCAGCGACTGCTCGGTACGGTGACGGCCATGCCGGACCTGCTGCGCTCGCCGCTCCACGAACGTCACGTCGCCCTCGGCGCCAAGCTCGCCGACTTCGGCGGGTGGGAGATGCCGATCGAATACCCGGCCAGCGGTGGGGGAGTGCTGAAGGAGCACGCCGCCGTCCGCGACGCGGTAGGGATCTTCGTCGTGTCGCACCTCGGCAAGGCGACCGTCCGCGGGTCAGGGGCATGCGACTTCGTCAACGCCTGCCTGTCGAACGACCTGGCGCGCATAGAGCCCGGTCAGGCGCAGTACACGCTGTGTTGCGACGCATCCGGCGGGGTCGTGGACGACCTCATCGCCTACCTGGTCAGCGACGACGAGGTGTTCCTCGTGCCGAACGCCGCGAACACCGCCGAGGTGGTCCGCCGTCTGGCCGCCGCCGCGCCCGCCGGCGTCGCGGTCATCGGCCAGCACGACCGGTTCGGCGTGCTGGCGGTACAGGGTCCGCGCTCCACCGAGGTGCTCGGCCGCCTGGGGCTGCCCGCCGACCAGTCCTACATGGCGTACTCCGACGCCGCGTTCGACGGTCGGCCGGTGCGGATCTGCCGCACGGGCTACACCGGTGAGCACGGCTACGAGCTGATCCCGCAGTGGGCGGACGCCGTCGCCCTGTGGGACGCGTTGACCGTTGTGGTGCGCGAACTCGGCGGCATGCCGGCCGGGCTCGGCGCCCGCGACACGCTTCGGACCGAGATGGGCTATCCACTGCACGGTCAGGATCTGTCGCCGCAGATCTCGCCGCTGCAAGCGCGTTCCGGCTGGGCTATCGGGTGGAAGAAGGACGAGTTCTGGGGGCGTGAGGCGCTGCTGGCCGAGAAGGCTGCCGGCCCGTCGCGTCTGCTCTGGGGCATCGAGGCGCTCGACCGCGGCATCCCGCGCACCCACATGCCGGTGCTGTCCGCCGCGGGGGAGCCGATCGGGGAGGTCACGAGCGGCACGTTCTCACCGACGCTCAAGAAGGGGATCGGGCTGGCGCTGATCTCCGCCAGTGCCGGGGTCGCGGAGGGCGACGAGGTGGCGGTGGATGTGCGCGGCCGGCGGTCGTCCGTGCGTGTCGTCAAGCCGCCGTTCGTCGAATCCCACGTGCGCTGATCGACGCGGCCAGCTGCGTCAGTCGGGCGTCGGCGTCGAGCGGCGCTTCGTCTCCTCGGGGTGCCCCGTGCGCTCGTCCAAGTCCTCGAGGGTGACCTTGGCCTGGGACTTGGGGTCGTCGCTGCC
>JAVHVL010000548.1:0-8813 GCA_032160565.1 Pseudonocardiales bacterium
GCCGGCGGCCTCGGCGGTTGCCCCTACGCCAAGAACGCCACGGGGAACCTGGCCACCGAAGACCTGGTTTGGATGCTGCAGGGGCTGGGCATCGAGACCGGAGTCGATCTCGGCAAGCTGGTCGAGACGAGCCTCTGGCTCGCCACCAAGCTGGGCCGCCCCAGCCCGTCGAACGTCGTCCGTGCCCTGTCCTCGCCCTAGCGTTCTGCCGAGACCCTAGGAGTTCTGCCCATACAGGGCGTGCGGTATACCCCCTGGGGATTACGCCCTATGGCACGCGGATCGCGACCGGATCCGGTGCCCGCCGCAGCGCCCGGTCGCCGAGGCCGTACAGCAGACCCACCGCCCCGAGCACGGCGGTCACCAGCAGGGCGTTGAACAGCACGCGCGCATAGCCCTGGCTCGCGGCATCGACGAACGGGTACGGATACCAGTGCGACACCGCGCCGTGCACCAGCGTGAAGGCGAACCAGAGCACCGGCCACAACAGCGCCCACTTCACCACTGCCCACTCGATGCGCGGGCGCGGCCCGAGCAGCAGCCAGCCGAGCACCATCATGATCGGCACGACGTAATGGAACACGGTGTTCGTGCTGACCTGCTCCCATCCCGCCGGCTCGTGGATGCGAGCCAGCACCGTCGAGTAGACGATGCCTGTGACGGTGATGCCGAGCAGCGCGTCGAGGCGCACGATCCGCCAGACCGCACCCGTCGCGATCGGGGCGCCGCGCCAGCTGCGCCGACGAGACGGCAGCGAGGATGTTGCTCTGGATGGTGAAGAAGCTGAGCGTGCGGAGCAGCCGGCCGGCCAGTGGCGCGCCGGCCAAGGTACCGACGGCATGCGTGGGCGGGGTCGCCGGCGCGCGAACGGCGATGACCGCCTGGATCGCCAGTCCGACGATCACGAGCACGGCGATGAGGCCGTGCCACACCCGGGCGATCACGGCCGAAGCGTAGCGGGGGCTCAGATCAGCTGGCGGCGACCGTCCGGCACCGGGTCCGGCGTGGCGGGCTCGTCGTCCCCGCCGCCGCCCTCACGGCACCACGGGCACCACGGCTGCAGGCGACGGTGCGTGGAGTACGCCAGGATCAGGAAGATCATCGAGGACTGGACGATCGCCCAGGCCAGCCGGCCGTAGGTGCCGGTCGCGAAGTTGGAGCCGATCAGCACGGCGAGATAGGGGAGGACGTACCGCGGCTCGGCGCCGGCATGCGACATCCAGAACCGGGCGCGGTACCGGACGGCGAGCTCCGACGGGTTCAGCGGCATCGCGGCAACGCAGTGCTCGCACAGGCTGCGGTCGTGACGGCGCATGAGCACCCAGCTGACCAGCACGAACGCCACCAGCCCGAGCGACGAGGCAAGCGCCAGCGGGCCGTAGACCGGTCGAAAGCCGAGCAAAATCACCCCGCCGATGGCGCCCATCAGCAACTCAGGCGCGAAGTGCCCCCATCGCCCGTAAAGCCGCTCCGACCACGGATAAGACTCACCGGTCATCTCGTTCCCCCTCCGGCTCCTCCGATTGTTCACCCTCGGCGGACGAAGCCTCAACTCCGGCGGACAACTCGGCAGAAACAGCACCGGCCCGCCGCCGAGACGGAGACGGGCCGCCCGCACTGCGTCGTGCGGCTGTTGTGCTGTTTGAGGTGTTGTGTCGCTGCGCTAGCTCAGCGGGTGTGCCTGGCGCGGACCTTCCAGGCGACCGCGCCGCTCGCGGCCAGCAGCAGGCCGAGGGCGAGAAGCACCAGCGGAAGCTCCGGCGAACCGGTCGGCTTGGCCAGGCCGGCAGGGACAGCGACCGGCAGCACGTCGCCGGACGCCGGCGTCGTGGACGGCGTCGCGGGCGCGAGCGCCGTTGCGGCGCTCGGGCCGGCTGCCGCGTTGGCCAGGGCCAGCGTGGCCAGCTGGTTGCCCAGCAGGTTGACCTCGATGGCCCGCACGATCGTCTGCCCCGCCACGATCGGGGTGGCCTGGTTCGGTGTCGCCTTGAGCTTCGAGGTGAACGTGCCCCTCGGGCCGTTCGGCTGGACGTTCGCGCCGATGTCGATCAGCTTCTTGAGGACGTCGCCGAGCGGGGCCAGCGGGCTGGTGCCTGCGGAGCCGGCCAGGCCGCTGACGATGCCGTTGACGGTGTTCTCCAGCGTGGTCTTGCCGCTGTTCAGCGCGTTCGTCAAGGTCAGCAGCAGCCCGGCGACGGCGCCGATCGGGCCGGACGTGCCGAGCGCGTTCAGGCACGCGGTGAACTTGTCGCCGAGCGGGTTGGCGAGGCCGTCGATCAGCCCCTGCACCGCCGCAGCGAGGCCGTCCGCGCTGGTCAGGTAGTCGAACAGCAGGTTGAGCAGATCGGTGTTCGGGTCGAGGTTGTTCAGATCCAGCCCGAGTTGCGCGAGCAGCTTCTGCAGCGAGATCGTAAGCGTCGCGGTGGACGCGTCCAGCGTGATCGCCCCGCCCTCGAGTGACATGTTGCTGCCGAACCCGGCGGTGAAGGTGCAGGCTGCCGGCAGGGCGACGCCACCGGCGGCGGTGCTGAGGGAACCGAGCACGGTGGACAGCGTGCCGGAGACGGTGCCGAGGATCCCGCCGAGCAGCGGTGACGCGAGCTGCAGCTGGATGTCGGCGATGTTGTAGTCGGTCTTGCCCGGCTTGCCCACGCCGGCGGGGGTCTGCGCCAGCGCGGACACCGCGCCGATGCCTACCTTGACTCCGCCGAGCGCGTTGGCGGAACCGGTGCCGCCCGGGATCGGCACACCGGAGTTGCCGGAGATGCCCGAGGCGCTCAGGTCGATGCTGGCGTTCGCCGGGAAGGCGGCGTTGTCGCCACCGACCGAGACGCCGCCGGAGTTCGCGACCGCGCCCGACGCGCCGTAGGAGAAGCCGTTCGTGTGTGCCACGGCCACCTGGTTCGCCGCGCCGAGGTTGATGCCGAGCAACTCCGGCAGCTGAAGGGCGCCGGTCAGCGGGAGCTCGAGCGAGCCGAGGAGTGTGACGTCCAGCGGGTTCTGCGTGCTGGCGGTGCCCGGCGCGACGGCCCGCGCGTCCTTGACGTCGGCGAGCTGCTGGATCGGGTTGCCGCCCACCGCACCGTCGAGGAATCGACCCACGGACTGGGCGTTCGGCAAGGCGGCGGCACCGGCGCTCTGGCTGGTGGTGACCGCCAGGCCGGCCACCGTCAGCGTGGCCGCGAGAGTCGCGGCGATCATGCGAGCCGGGCGGGACCCGAAGTTGCGGGTCACCGACCTGACCGGGCGAGCCGTGCCGGCCCTGAACCTGCGACTCCTGGACATACGTGCCCTCCCAAGGCAGCGGGCGGTTTACACCGGTAGTAATCGCCCGGACACGCGCCGGAAACACCGGCGCTCACAGGAGACAACGAGACGAGTCGATATTGGGTGCGGGTGAAGTGCGGCGCCGGTCGAGGGCGCGAAGATCACGCGGTGCGCGTACCGGGCATGCCCAGCGTGACGGGCCCCAGCCGAAGCGCGGCGGGCGCCGTGTCAGGCACCGCCGGGCGAACCGGGTAGATCGGGCTGATCCGGGTGTAGGGCGCTCCGAGCGGTGGCCGCCGGTCGGCTTCGCCCTTGTTCGGCCACAGCGACATCGCCCGCTCGGCCTGCGCGGTGATCGACAGCGAGGGGTTGACCCCCAGGTTGGCCGAGAGCGTCGAGCCGTCGGCGACGTGCAGCCCGTCGTAGCCGTACAGCCGGTGGTACGGGTCGATGACGCCCGTCTCCGGCGAGTCGCCGATGGCGCAGCCCCCGATGAAGTGCGCCGTCATCGGGATGTTCATCAGGTCGCCCCAGGTCCCGCCGGGCATCCCGCCGACGTTCTCGGCGAGCTGGCGGGCCGCGGCGTTGGCTGCCGGGATCCACGTGGGGTTGGGCTCGCCGACGCCCTGGGTCGAGGTCAGCCTGCCGCGCCCGAAGCGACCCTTCTTGCGCAGCACGGTGATCGAGTTGTTCAGCGACTGCATCACCAACAGGATGATCACCCGCTCCGACCACTTCCGCGGGATCAGCAGCCGCGCCTGCAGCGGGTGCCGCAGGAGGGCGGCGAAGAATTGCAGCCATCGGCCCCGCCGGGTGCCGCCGTCGGTCAACAGGGTGTTGAGCAGCCCCATCGCGTTGCTGCCCTTGCCGTAGCGAACCGGCTCGATGTGGGTGTTCTCGTCCGGGTGCCAGGACGAGGTGATCGCGACGCCGGACGTGTAGTCGTGCTTGGGGTGCGGCGTGCGCACGCCGAGGATCGCCTCGGAGTTCGTCCGGGTCAGGTAACCCAGCCGCGGCGAGATCTTCGGCAGCGTCGTGGCGCGCAACTCGTGCAGCAGCTTCTGGGTGTTGTACGTCCCCGCGGCGAAGACGACCTGGTCGGCGGTGAGCGTGCGATCCGAGCCGCCGAACCACTTGCCGGTCCGCTCGGTGTCCACGAGGTAGCCGCCGCCGCGCAGCTGGCGCACGCCGGTCACGGTGGTCAGCGGGAGCACCTCGGCGCCGTTCTTCTCGGCCAGGCCGAGATAGTTGGCGGTGAGCATGTTCTTCGCGCCGTGGCGGCAGCCGGTCATGCATTCGCCGCACTGGATGCAGCCGGTGCGGTCGGGGCCCGCGCCGCCGAAGTACGGGTCGGGCACTGTCTGCCCCGGCTCCTGCCGGCCGTCGCGGCCGAAGAAGACGCCGACGGGCGTCAGGTGGAACGTGTCCGCCTTGCCGAACTGCTCCGCGAGCCGTTTCATCTCCACGTCGCTCGGGGTGAGGGTGGGGTTCGTGACGACGCCGAGCATCTTCTTCGCCTGCTCGTAGTGCGGCGCCAGCTCCGCGCGCCAGTCGGTGATGCCCGCCCACTGCGGGTCGTCGTAGAACGGCTGCAGCGGTTCGTAGAGGGTGTTCGCGTAGTTCAGTGAGCCGCCGCCGACGCCGGCGCCGCCGAGAATCAGGCAGTCCTTCAGCACGTGAATGCGCTGAATCCCCTTGAGCCCCAGCTTCGGCGCCCAGATGAAGTCGCGCAGATGCCAGGAGTTCTTCGGCAGCGTGTCCGCGGTGAAGCGCCGCCCGGCCTCGAGCACACCCACGCGGTAGCCCTTCTCGGTGAGCCGCAGCGCCGTGACGCTGCCCCCGAAACCGGAGCCGATCACCAGCACGTCGTAGTCGGGCACGGCCACTCCTCAGTCCCGTTATTGACCGTCAATCAATAGGCGGGAGTGTACGTGCCGCCGGGGTCGAAAGCTAGCCGCCGATCGGCCCCGACAGGCGCGCGGCAAGCTCGTCCTTGCCGAAGTAGCGGGCCGTCGCCAGAGCAGACGGCTCGCCGGCGGTTGGGTCGGCTCCCGCGTCGAGCAGCGCGTCCAAGACGTCCGGTTCTCCCTTGAAGACCGCACCCGCCAACGGCGTCTGACCACGGTCGTTCGCCCGGTCGACGTCCGCGCCGCGGGCCGCCAGCTCCCGAACCGTGGCGGCGTGCCCGTGATAGGCCGCCAGCATGAGCAGGGTGTTGCCCTGCGGGTCGGTCAGGTCGACGGGCACCCCCGCGTCGACGTACGGGACGAGCTCTGCGGTGCTGCCGGTGCGAGCCAGGTCGAGCAACCGATGTGCGAGCTCGACGGCCTCCGGATCGGGCGTGGTCACCTCCTCGACGGTACCGGCTCCGGCGGCTCCGGCGGCACCGGTGGCTGGGCCGTAGGCGGGCTCCACTGCACGTCGACGTCGTGGCTGTGGAAGCCGAAGCGCTGGTACAGCCGCATCGCCGCGGTGTTGGACTCGTCGACGTAGAGCAGCACCTCGGCGCAGCCGCGGTCGGCGAGGTATCGCAGCCCCCGCACGAGAAGCGCGGACCCCAGCCGCAGCCCCTGCGCGGCCGGGTCCACGCCGAGCACGTAGACCTCGCCCGCGCCGTCCGGGTGGATCTTCGTCCAGTGGAAGCCGATCACCTCGCCGCCCCGCTCCGCGAGCAGGAAGCCGGCCGGATCGAACCAGGGCTCCGCCTCGCGGGCCGCAATATCCGCCTGCGTCCACCGCCCCTGCTCCGCATGGGTGGCGAACGCAGCGGCGTTGACCCGCAGCCAGGCCTGCTCGTCGGTGCCGCGCACGAACGTGCGGACGCGAACGCCGTCGGCGAGGGGCTCGTCGGGAATCGGATCCGCCAGGCTGCGGCGCAGCTGGTGCAGGATGCGCTGCTGGCGGTAGCCGCGCTCAGCGAGCTGCGGCGCGACGGCGCTGCGCCGCCCGTGCGACCACACCTGGACCGCCTCGCCGGCGAAGGCGTCCAGGAGCGCGCCGGCCGACTCGGAATCGCCCGCCAGCTCCACGGAGGTGCCGTCCAGCTGGGCGTAGCCCCGCAGGTCAGCGCCGTCGCGGGCCAGCACGTGCCGAACACTCGACGTCGACAGGTGCGTCAGCGCCTGATCGGACAGCGGCGGTTGCCCATCACGTGCCTCGACCGCCCCGGCGAGGGCAGCGACCTCGTCGCGGGTCGCGGCATCGAGCACCGGTGGGGCGAGCAGCGTCAGCGGCATGCCCGCACGGTATCGGGCGAGGTCGCCGGCCGGTTCAGAACGCGGCGTCGATGCTGCTGTCCGCGGTGTCCGCGGTGTCCGCGTCGTCGCGCGCCGGCTGTGCGCCGGCCTCGCTCGGCGTGGTGAGCCGACGGGTGCCCGCCGCGTCGGTGACGGGGCGGACGAACTTGTACCCGACGTTGCGGACGGTGCCGATCATGGCCTCGTGCTCGGGCCCGAGCTTCGCCCGCAGGCGCCGCACGTGGACGTCCACGGTGCGGGTGCCGCCGAAGTAGTCATAGCCCCACACCTCCTGGACGAGGTGCGAGCGGGTGAACACCCGGCCCGGATGCTGCGCCAGGAACTTCAGCAGCTCGAACTCCTTGTAGGTGAGGTCGAGCGTCATGCCACTGAGCCGGGCGGTATAGGTCGTCTCGTCGATGGTCAGGTCGCCGATGTCGACCTGCTCGGGCGCGGCGTCGGAGGCGGATGCGCGGCGATCGATCGCCAGTCGCAGCCGGGTGTCCAGCTCGGCCGGGCCGGCGGTGTCGAGGACGATGTCGTCGACGGCCCACTCCGCCGACAGCGCGATGAGGCCGCCCTCGGTCAGGACCGCGACGACGGGAACCTGCACGCCGACGGCCGCGAGCACGCGCGTGAACGAGCGTGCCGAGGCGAGGTCGCGGCGCGCGTCGATCAGCACGAGGTCGCCGAGCGGGCGGTCGACGAGCCCGCTCGCGTCGAGGGGCAGGACGGTGACGTGATGGGCGAGCAGCCCCAGCGAGGGCAGTACCTCGGTGGTGGGCTGGCTCGCCTCGGTGAGCAGCATGAGCTCCACGCGCGCCTCCAGGTCGGAGTTGCCGGGCGGGTGATCTGCCGGGCGGCAACGTTGCCGAGCCGGGGTGGGCGACACTGCCCTGACTGCGAAGTCTCCGGCAAGAATAGCGGCTGTGCCCAATCCGACGACCGTCGCCCTGGACACATTTGATCGTGTCCGTCTGCAGGCGCGGTACTGGTCGGCGGCCGATCACGGGCTGGCGTGTGTCGTCGGCCACGGCTTCACCGGCTCGTCCTGGACGCCGGCCGTCGAGCGGATCTGCCTGCGCCTCGCGGACAGCGGCGCCGCCGTCCTGGCTCCGGACTTCCGCGGGCACGGCCGCTCGGGCGGGCACAGCACGGTCGGCGACCTCGAGGTGCGCGATGTCGCGGCCGCCGTCGCGTTCCTCCGCGCGCAGGCATTCCGGCACGTCGCGGTGCTCGGCTGGTCCATGGGCGGCTCGATCACGCTGCGGTACGCCGGGTTGGGCGGCGATGCGGACGCGGTCGTCAGCGTGAGCTCGCCCGGAGCGTGGTTCGAACGTGGCACCCGCTCGATGCGGCTGGTGCACTGGCTGTGCGAGGCGCGGCTGGGGCGGTTCGCGTGCCGGGTGGTGCGTGGGACCCGGCTCTCGCCCGCCGGGTGGGTCGACATCCCCGAGGCGCCCGCGGACGTCGCCGGCCGGATCGCCCCGACCCCGCTTCTCGTCGTGCACGGCGACGCGGACCACTACTTCCCCAACCGGCATGTCGAACTGCTGGCTACGGCGGCACCTACGGCGAGCGTGTGGCGGGAGCCGGGGATGGGGCATGCCGAGGCGGCCACGACGCCGCAGCTCGTGGACCGCATAGCCGGCTGGGTGCGAGCGGTCGTGGGGGTCGACGCGGTCTGGGACGATGGCGCACGTGACTGAGCAGGTGGTCGACGGGCGCTCGCCCGACGGCGACGCCGACGAGATCGAGCTGAACCACCTCGCCAGCATCGGCGTCGTGCTGCTCGCCGGCGGCGGCCTGACCTGGGCTGCCCACTCCGGTGCGCTGCCGCTGCTGATCGCCGTCGCCGTCGTCCAGGCGTTGCTCGCCGTGGCGTGGGTGGGTGCCACGGCCATGCCGGGCCGCACCGGCGGGCTGCTGATTGCCGCCCTCGCCGCGGCGGGTGCGGACGTCGCGGTATCGGTCTGGCCGCACGGGCGGCTCGGCACCCTGTTGATCGTCCTGGGGCTGGCGCTGCCGGTCATGTTCGTCCACCAGCTCATGCGCGGCGCCGCCCGGATCCGCATCGTCGAGTCGATGAGTGACGTCGCGATGCTCGTCGTGGCGATGGTGGGGCTGCCGGCGTTTCTGCAGCTGCGGCACGAGTTCACCAGCTCGGCCACTGCAGGCTCGCTGGTGGGCGGTGTGATCGCGGCCAGCGCGACCGCCGAGATCGCGCTGCGCCTCGTGAAGGAGAACTCGCCGCGCACGATGGTCGATCGTGTCATCGCCCACATCCGGAAGCAGGGCTACTTCATCGTG
>JAVHVL010000561.1:0-3074 GCA_032160565.1 Pseudonocardiales bacterium
AGTACTTGGCGAAGAAGTCGCGCGCGTCATCGACGGTGGCGCTCTCCAGATCCTCGAACCCGCCATAGCCGTTGTGCGAGTTGGCGAACGTGTCGAACAGGACCGAAGGGAGTACCAGCCACGGGAAGCCGCCGTAGGGGCGGTTCATGACGTTGACCCGGATCTCCTCCTTCACCACGGCCAGCTGATTGGCGAGGTTCTCCTCGGTGATCCGCGGCGCCAGCATGCGGTCCGCCTCGAGGAACAGCCCGCGCTCGAGCGCGTTGGACGGCAGCGCCTCGAAGTAGTTCGTGTAGTCGAAATGCGTGCTGCCGTTGAACGTGCCGCCCGAGGACTGCACGTAGCGGAAGTGCTCGAGCTTCTCCAGGTTCGCCGAGCCCTGGAACATCAGGTGCTCGAAGAGGTGGGCGAAGCCGGTGCGCCCCTCCGGCTCGGAGCGGATGCCGACGTCGTACAGCACGGCGACTCCCACGACCGGAGCCGAGCGGTCCGGTGCGACCACGACGCGCAGGCCGTTGTCGAGCGTGTGGTGGGTGAGGTCGAAGGCAGGGGCGGGCAGCGTGATCTGGCGGGGCACGCGCGTCACCCTATTCCGCTGCCTCATTGCGCGCCGCGAGGCCGGTGCGCCCCACGCGAGCAAACCCCGACCACAGCAGCGCGGTTGCCTCGGCGCCCTTGTAGAGCATCGACAGGTTCACCTTCTCGTTGGGCGCGTGGATCTGGTCGTCCGGAAGCCCCACGCCGAGGAACACCAGCGGGGCACCGAGCGCCTCCTGGATGGCCGCCTCCGGGCCGCTGCCACCTTCCCGCGTGGGCAGCACGGGCAGCCCGTCGAAGGCCTCGCTGATCGCCTCCGTCAGCGCCTGGTAGGCCGGGGTGTCCAGCGGGACGAGGCACGGCGCGACACCGTCGCCCTCCCACTCGATCCTCGCCACGACTCCGTCGGGCGTGCGGTCGGCGACGAACCGCTCCACCCCGGCGATGATCTTGCGTGGGTCCTGGTCGGCCACCAGCCGGAACGACAGCTTCACGAAGGCGTCGCTGGGCACGATCGTCTTGCCGCCGGCGCCCTGGTAGCCGCCGCCGATGCCGTTCACCTCCGCGGTGGGGCGGGCGCCGAGCCGCTCGAGCGTGGAGAAGCCCTTCTCGCCGGCGAGGGCGCGCGACTTCGCGACCTGGAGGAACTCCGCGTCGTCGACGGGCACCTTGGCGAACAGCTCGCGCTCAGCTGGGGTGAGCTCCAGGACGTCGTCGTAGAAGCCGGGCACCTGGACCCGCCCCTGCTCGTCGTGCAGTGCGGCCGCCAACCGGGCGATCGCCGTGGCGGGGTTCGGGACGGCGCCGCCGAACACGCCGGAGTGCAGGTCGAGGTCCGGGCCGTGGAACTCGACGGTGCAGACGACCAGCCCCCGCATGCCGGTGACGGTGCTCGGCTTGTCCGGTGCGAGCATGCCGGTATCGGTGATGACCACGACGTCACAGTCCAGGCGGGTGCGGCGCTCGGCAAGCAGCGCCTCGAAGTTCGGCGAGCCGGACTCCTCCTCCCCCTCGATCAGGAGCTTGAGGGTGACGGCCGGGGCGGTGCGGCCGGTCGCGGCGAGGTGCGCCCGCAGCCCCAGCAGGTGGAACAGCAGCTGCCCCTTGTCGTCCGACGCGCCGCGGGCCCGCAGCAGGTCGCCGTCGATCGTCGGATCGAAGGGGTCGGTGTGCCAGAGCTCCAGCGGGTCGACCGGCTGCACGTCGTGGTGGCCGTAGACGAGGACGGTCGGCGCGTCCGGGTCGTCGCTCGGCCACTGCGCGTACACGGCCGGCAGGCCTGCGGTGGGCCAGATCTCGACCGTAGGGAAGCCGGCGCGCGTGGCTGCCGACGCGAACCAGTCGGCGCTGCGCCGGACGTCGTCGTGGTGCTCGGGCTGGGCGCTGATGCCGGGGATGCGCAGCCACTGGTCGAGGTCGGCGAGCAGCTCGGAGCTGTGGTCTGCGACGAATTGCCGCTCAGTACTGGTCACGTTGGCGACGATAGCCTGCGGTCATGGTCGAACGAGTTGACGCCCTCGTCGTCGGCGCGGGGCTGGCCGGCGCCGCCACGGCCTGGTCTGCCGCCCGCCGCGGGCTGTCGGTGGCGGTCGTCGAGCAGTACGAACCCGGGCACCCGAACGGCAGCTCGCACGGCAGCGCCCGCATCGTCCGCCGGGGATACGGCGACGCGCTCTACACCCGGCTGTCCGGGCGGGCGTTCGAGCTGTGGCGGGAGCTGGAGCTCGAGGCGGGGCGCCCGCTGCTGCGGATGCTCGGTGGCCTGGACTTCGGCCCGAGGCGCGACGTGCTTGCCGTGGCGGCGAACCTCGCCGGCGGCGGCGTGCCGCACGAGCTGCTTGACGCGCGCGAGGCGGAGCGACGCTGGCCGGGCATGCGCTTCTCCGGCCCGGTCGTGTACCACCCGCAGGCGGGCACGATGGATCCCGATGGCGCGGTCCGGGCCTTCCTCGACGGTGCCGCCGATCGCGGCGCGCAGCTGCGGTTCTCCTCGCCCGTCACGGCAATCCGCCCAGCCGGCGACGGTGCCGGTGTGCTGCTCGCCGACGGGACCGAGCTGCAGGCCGGCCGCGTCGTGGTGGCCGCCGGGGCATGGGTCGGCGCCCTGCTCGACGGGCTGGTCGCGCTGCCGCCGCTGCGCGTGACGCAGCAGCAGATCCACCATTTCCCCCGCCTCGACACGGCGGCCGAGCCGTGGCCCAGCGTGATCCACGAGGACGAGCTGCGCGTGTACCACCTGGCCGGCGGCCGCGACGGCGGCCCGGGCGACGACCGCAAGATCGGCGATCACGACGGCGGCCGCCCTGCCTCGGCTGCGACCCGCGACGGTGTCGTCGACCCGGCCGTCCGAGCGCGCGTCATCGAGTACGTCAAGCGCTGGCTGCCCGGCCTGGAGCCGGCGCCGCGCGGCGAGCTCACCTGCCTCTACACCAGCACGCCGAGTGAGGATTTCATCCTGGACCGGGTGGGGCCGCTGGTGGTGTCGTCGCCGTGCTCGGGGCACGGCGCCAAGTTCGCGCCGCTGATCGGCGAGCTGA
>JAVHVL010000087.1:0-4041 GCA_032160565.1 Pseudonocardiales bacterium
GCGATGACGAGCGGGAAGTTGCCGTAGACAGCATCGAGGAAGTCCGCGCTCTGCGCCGCCTCGCCGCCGGTTGTCACATCGCTTGACAACGCGTGCGTGGCGGCGCGAATGCGGTCCAGCGTCGCCCGACCAGCGCCCGAATTGCCATCAGCGCTCGGCACGATGCTCACGAGCGCCGTCCCGTGGCTGCGCCATGCGACCGGAGCGACGGCGCTGTGCACCCCCTCGACGCTGGCCAGCGCCTTGGCGACGCGGTCGGGGTTGTCCGAGCGCACGAGCGCCTCGAACGGTGCGAGCGGCCCGGTGCCGATGCCCGCATTCTTCAACTGCTGGAGACCGGCGCGCGCGGGACCACTCTGAGCGAGCGAATCCGCCCGCGGGTCGCCGAGCTGAATCGACGCCGCGACCAGCACGAGTGCGCCCAGCGCTGCGGCGGCCGTCACTGCTGCAGCCCAGCGGCGACGCACGATGAGACGCGCCCAAGCCGTCCAACCGCGGCTCGCGTGGTCCGGACGGCCGTTGTGCCGCCGGTCGAGACGCGGGCCGATCGTCGCGAGTACGACGGGTAGCAGCGTCGTTGCCACGGCGACGCTGACCAGCGGGATGAGCATCCCGGCGATCCCGATGCTGCGCAGAACGGGCACGGGCAGCACAACCAACGCGAGCAGCGCGATGGCGACCGTGGTGCCGCTGAACACAACCGCCGATCCGGCGTGTTGCATCGCGCGCTCGACAGCCTTCTCGCTCGGTACTTCGCCGCCTCGGCGCTCCTCACGCCAGCGAACGACAACGAGCAACGCGTAGTCGATTGCGATTCCGAGGCCGATGAGCGCGACCAGGAACTGGACGATCACCGAGACGTCGGTGAGCTTCGCGAGCGGCCAGATCAGGAGGAAGGTCGTCGGGATCGCGACCAGCGCCATCAGCAGCGGCACGATCGCCATGAACGACGCGAAGACGAACCCGAGAATGATCAGCGCACCGATTGCCGCAGCCAGGGTCTCGACGAGCACGCCCGTGCCGGCTCCGGCTTCGCCTCCACGCGCGTTTGCCCGCAGCGCGTCGAGCCCAGTTACGTGAATAGGGGCGCCTGCAACCTTGACGCCGGCGAGCGCAGATTGCGCGTGCGTCGCCTCGGCCTGACCAGGGTTCACGCCACCCTTACCTGGGATGTAGACGAGCGCGTATGTGGTCCGGCCGTCCTTCGAGACGAACGCCCGATCGTGGGTCGACGCATATGACGCGATGCGCGCGTCAGGCAGCGAAGCCTTGACCTTCCCGAGCGCGGCCTGGAGCTGCCGGCTGACACCGGGCGTATCGACCGTCGTCCCACGCGGGAGTTGCACGACCGGCACCAGCGGCGCGCTGTCGCCTCCGCTGCCGTAGAGCGAGACGATCTGCCTGTTCGTCTCGAACCCCTCGCGGCCGGGAATCGGGAACTGCTGCGACAGAGACTTGCCGGCCGGCCCGATAGCGGCGAACGCAACGATCGTGATTGCGACCCAGACACCGGCAACAAGGCGCTTGTGGCTCAGGACCCACCGGGTCAAATTGGTAATCGCGCGGTTCTCTTTCATTTCACTCGCCCTCCGTGGCTTACGCTGTACGCTTACGGCGTAAGGTATACGTACGGTGTAAGTGTGTCAAGCGCACACGGCACACTTCGGAGGCGAGATGACGGCAAGGCAGCGATCAGGCTCAGGCGCCCTGCGGCGGGCGGGGCTCAACCGGGAGAAGGTGCTGACCACCGCGATCGCGATCGCGGATGAGGGCGGCACGGAATCACTGTCGATGCGCAAGCTCGCGAAGGAACTGGGAGTAGAGGCGATGTCCCTCTACAACCACATCGCGCACAAGAGCGACCTCTTGGATGCGATGATCGACGTGGTCTTTGGCGAGATCGAATTCCCGACCGACCATGGCGACTGGAGGGCGGCCATTCGTCAGCGCGCAATCTCGACGCGTGAGGCCCTGAATCGGCACCGGTGGGCCAACGGGCTGATGGAGTCGCGCCTGACGCCCGGTCCGGCGAACATGCGCCTGCACGACGCCGCGATGGGTTGTCTGCGCGAGGGCGGTTTCTCGATTGTGAACGCAATCCATGCGTACTCGCTGCTGGACGCCTACGTGTACGGGTTCGCGCTCCAGGAGAAGACGTTGCCCTACGAGGGCGCGGAAGAGATCGCGGCCCACGCGCAAGCGCAGATGGCGCAGTTCCAGGCTCAACTGGCCCACTACCCCTACCTCCGCGAGGTGGTTGGCGGCTATGTCGCGGAGGGCAACTTCGACTTCGGCGACGAGTTCCTGTTCGGTCTCGACATCATCCTCGACGGGCTCGAGCGGCTGCGTGGAGTCGGCTGAGTGCCGCCAGGCCGGCGCGCGCGGGTACCAATCGGTTACCAGAACCCACCGCAATCGCCGGTAGTCCGCGCATATCCCACGCGCCGCCAACCGGCTTGGACAGCGGACAGACGGGCCTTCGCGTCTGCTTGCCAGGCAGAAGGGCGTGGGTTCGAGTCCCATCAGCCGCTTCGGATAAGCCCGCTCGTCGTGGCGACTGACTGAAAATCGTGGTGTCGCCGGTTCGATTCCGGCCCTCGCCGTCAGCCAGGAGCCGCTTCCCTGTGCCGCCTCCGCGTTCGGAGCCGGGCGTCAGTCGTCTGAATAGGACACGAGGCCCGGCCGGCCCAGCGCAAGCATCGCGACGATCCACGCGACGCTAGGCCGCCTCGGACTTGGTCGGGCCTTTCCCGTTCACGTGCCTCGGGCCTTTCCCGTTCACGTGCCAAGGTGCCGCTTCGAGCTGCCCCGGCGCGTCCCTCTCGCCGGTCTTGATCGCCCAAAAAGCCAGCCCGAGGATCGCGCTGAATGCGATGGCATCGAGAGCGATGTTGACTATAAGTGCTGTGGTCATGCCCATGAGGGCGCTCACTCCGTTGTGATCGGCTGGTCAGCGCACAGCGTGCGCCGCTGTCGCGGCGGTCGTAAGTGGCCTTACTGACTGCGGCCAGCGCTTCACACCGCCCCGCTGCTGACCGCGGATGTGCCGGGTTTCCGGCTATACCCGGTGATCGAATCGAGACCCTCGGGAGGGCATTTTCTCGGGTCGAGACCTCTTCAGCGGGTTAGCGTTCGCTCGAGGATCTCTTTGAGGCGCTGGTGGCTCTTTGGGATCTCTTTGCGTGCGTTGGCGCGGGCCAGCGGCGCGAAGAGCACGCCGAGTCCACGACCCTTGAGCTCGAATTCCAGTGTCAACTTCGACCGCGCGCCGCCCTCGAGCGGCTCGATGGTGACGGTCCCGAGCGGCCGGATCGAGCCGTTGACGCCTCGGAACGAGCTCTTGCGCGGCGGAGCATGCTCCGTGATCTCGTAGCTGATGTCGCGGGTGCCGCCGGGCAGCCGCCGTTTGTCGGTCGCGCGGCTGCCGACACGCGTCGGCCCGTCGGTCTCGACATGGACGCTGATGATCTGCTCCTGCCACTCGCCGTGCTTTCCCAGCTCATCCAAATACGCGAAGACGTCTTCCGGCGTGCGGTTGATCTCGATGCTGTCAACGATCTGCGCCATTCTGCGGGTTCTCCTGACCTGTGATCGGTGGCGCACTCGCGACCACCCGGTTGGATAGACTGACAGTATGGCTAATAAGGGTGAGCGAGTCAAGCGCGCTTACGATTCCCGACTCCGACGCGAGCGGGCGGAAGTGACCAGGCTCGCGATCGCCGCTGCTGCCGGCCGCCTGTTCGCAGAGCGCGGCTACGCAGCAACCTCGATCGAAGAGATCGCCGCAGCCGCAGGCGTCGGCCGCGCGACCGTCTTCAGTTCCGTCGGCGGCAAACCGGAACTGCTGAACGAGGCCTATCGGTTCGCGGTCCGCGGTCCCACCACCGCGAATACACCGCTCGGCCAGCAACCGGGCAGCCGCAGAATCTCGGCCGAACCCGACGCGCACAAGCTCCTCGCCGGCTACGCCGGCGTGATGGTCGAGGTCGGCCGCCGGCTCGCACCACTCTACGAAGCCGTCCGAGCGGCGGCGCACGCCGA
>JAVHVL010000135.1:0-2968 GCA_032160565.1 Pseudonocardiales bacterium
CCGCACGCCGCCGAGGAGCTCGCCGCCGGACCGGCGGACGTCGTGCTGAACGCCGTCGCCGGCGCGCAAGGGCTGCGCGCGACGCTCGCGGCGCTGGACGCCGGGCGCATCGTCGCGCTGGCCAACAAGGAGTCGCTGATCGCCGGCGGGCCGCTCGTCACGAGCCGCGCCGCGCCGGGGCAGCTCGTGCCCGTCGACTCGGAGCACTCCGCGCTGGCCCAGTGCCTGCGCGGCGGCTCCGCGGCCGAGGTGCACCGGCTGATCCTCACCGCCAGCGGTGGCCCGTTCCGCGGGCGCACGCGCGACGAGCTCGCGGACGTCACCCCGGCGCAGGCGCTGGCCCACCCGACGTGGGACATGGGCAAGCTCATCACGACGAACTCGGCCACGCTGGTGAACAAGGGGCTGGAGGTCATCGAGGCGCACCTACTGTTCGACGTCCCGTACGGCCGCATCGACGTCGTCGTCCACCCCCAGTCGATGGTGCACTCGATGGTGGAGTTCACCGACGGCTCCACGCTGGCCCAGGCCTCACCCCCGGACATGCGACTGCCGATCTCGATCGCCCTCGACTGGCCGAACCGGGTCCCGGCCGCCGCGGCGGCTGTCGACTGGGGTTCCGCCCAGACCTGGACGTTCGAGCCGCTCGACCCGGTGGCCTTCCCGGCGGTGGACCTGGCGCGCACGGCCGGAGCGGCCGGCGGGTGCGCCCCGGCGGTGTTCAACGCTGCCAACGAGGAGCTGGTAGCGGCCTTCCATGAGGGCACTGTGGGTTTCCTCAACATCGTCGACACCGTTGCCGATGTACTGGGCGAGTGGCTGAGAAACCGGCACTCCGCTGCCGGGAACCCGGGTACCGTCGAGGACGTCGAACATGCTGAGGCGTGGGCCCGCGACCGCGTGCACTCGCTGATCGCGCGCGGCTGACGAGGATCGCGCGACCGACGAGGACAGAGAGGGAGGCGACGCGGTGCTCTACGCGCTGGGCGTGCTCATCTTCGTCGTCGGCCTGCTGCTGTCCATAGCCCTGCACGAGGTCGGGCACATGGTGCCCGCCAAGAAGTTCGGCGTGAAGGTCACCCAGTACATGGTCGGCTTCGGGCCGACCGTCTGGTCACGCAAGCGCGGCGACACCGAGTACGGGCTCAAGGCCGTCCCACTCGGTGGCTATATCCGGATGATCGGGATGGTGCCGCCCCGCCTCACCGGGGCCCGTTCTCGCTGGCCGCGCCGCATCGCCACCGCCGTCGAGGACTTCCGGCAGGTCAGCCGAGCCGAGGTGCAGCCCGGCGACGAGCCGCGCGAGTTCTACCGCCTGACCCCCGGCAAGAAGATGATCGTCATGCTCGGCGGCCCGTGCATGAACCTGCTGATCTACCTCGTGCTCATGGTGGTGCTGCTCGGCACGCTGGGCCGGCCGCAGGACAAGCTCACCACGACGGTGTCCACGGTCACCACGTGCGTGTACCCGGTCACCGCGCCGGAGGCGAAGCAGGCGAGCTGCCCCACGCCTAACTCGCCCGCCGCGCTCGCCGGCCTGCAGCCGGGGGACACGGTCCTGTCCGTCGACGGCACGCCCATCAAGACCTGGGACCAGCTGGTCGCCATCGTCGAGTCGTCCGCGAACAAGACCCTGCACGTGGTGGTGCAGCGCGGGGGCGCGCAGAAGGCGCTCGCCATGACTCCGGTCGAGAACGTCAAGTACGCCAACGCCAGCGGCACCAAGACGAAGACCGCCGGCTACCTGGGCATTGCGCCCACCGATCACCACTACTACCAAACGCTCGGCCTCACCGGCATGGCCGGTGAGATCGGCAGCCAGATCAACAAGGGTGTGCAGGCGCTCGGCAGCTACCCGCAGAAGATCGGCAGCCTGTGGGACACCGTCTTCCACAACAAGCCGCGCGACGTCAACGGCGCGATCGGCGTCGTCGGCATCGGCCGGCTGGGCGGCGACCTGGCCCAGACGAACAAGCTGGACCTGCAGGACAAGGTGTTCTCCCTCATCGGGCTGCTGGCCAGCGTCAACCTGCTGCTGTTCTTCTTCAACCTGCTGCCCCTCCTGCCGCTCGACGGCGGCCACGTGGCCGGGGCGCTGGTGGAGGCCGCCAAGCGAGGCCGGGCCCGGCTGCGGGTGCGTACTCGGATCCCCGTCGGTCCGGACGGCGCCGCGGTGGAGGGTGCGGCGACGGATGGCGCGGCGATGGACGGCGCAGCAGCGCCGAGCCGGCCGCAGATCTTCGTCGACACCGCGCAGATGCTGCCCGTGATGTATGCGGTGGCGTCGGTGCTGATCCTGCTCACCCTGCTCACGCTCTACGCGGACATCGTCAAACCGGTGTCGCTGGGGTGAGCCGCGTGCCCCACCAGGTCGCCGGCAGGCGGATACTGGTCGCGTGACTGTTTCCCTCGGCATGCCCGCCTCGCCGCCGCCCGTTCTGGCGCCGCGACGCACCTCCCGCCAGATCAAGGTCGGCAAGGTGCTCGTCGGTGGCGACGCGCAGGTCTCGGTGCAATCGATGACCACGACGCTCACGTCGGACGTCAACGCCACCCTGCAACAGATCGCGGCGCTGACCGCGAGCGGTTGCGACATCGTCCGGGTGGCCGTGCCGTCGCAGGACGACGCGGACGCGCTGCCGGAGATCGCGAAGCACTCGCAGATCCCGGTGATCGCCGACATCCATTTCCAGCCGAAGTACGTCTTCGCGGCCATCGACGCGGGGTGCGCGGCCGTGCGCGTCAACCCGGGCAACATCAAGGCGTTCGACGACCGGGTCGGCGAGATCGCCAAGGCGGCCGCGGCCGCCGGCGTGTCCCTGCGGATCGGCGTGAACGCCGGATCCCTCGACAAGCGGCTGCTCGCCAAGTACGGCAAGCCGACAGCCGAGGCGCTCGTCGAGTCCGCGCTCTGGGAGTGCTCGCTCTTCGAGGAGCACGGTTTCCGCGACATCAAGATCTCGGTGAA
>JAVHVL010000142.1:0-6474 GCA_032160565.1 Pseudonocardiales bacterium
TGTTGTCCGCCTCGAGATCCTCGTAGAAGTCGAGTGCCGTGATCGGGATGCCACTGAACGTCATGCGGGCTCCTCCAGCGACGCGTGCAGGCGGATCTCCCGCAGCTCGCCGGCACCGGTGTCCAGCGCGCGGGCCAGCCCGTCCGGCGCCCAGCCGGCCGACACGAGGAACTCCCGCGAGGCGGTGTCCGCCTCCGGGATCCAGATGATCGCGCGGGTCATCGCGTCGGCACGCGCCGAGTCGACGGCCGCCGCGAGCAGCCGCGAGCCGTGGCCACGCCGTCCCCACCGCGGCTCCACCAGCAGCGGGCCCAGGGCCACGGTGGTGTCCGGCTCAGGATCCTGCGGCTCGAGGTCGTCGGCCGGCCCGAGGGCGACGAACCCGACCCGCCACTCCTGCTCCTGCGCGATGAGAACGTGGTGCCGCGCCGAGGGGGGCGTGCCCACCGCGGCTGCCCATGCCGCCTCGGCGGACTCCGCAGACAGCGAGTCCAGCACGGGCGCCGGAAGGATCTTCGCGTAGCCCGTCCGCCAGGTTTCCACCTGTATGCGGGCGATCTCGCCGACGTCCTCCGGACGCGCCGGGCGCACACTCACGTCGGCCATGAAGGCCAGACTAGTGAACGGGATTCGTGCCCATTGCGGGGAGCGCCAGGTCATCGGGTTCGTGCAGCGATCGGGCCAGCACCTCCCCGCCGACGACGAGCCCGACGCCGCACACGATCAGTGCGATGCCACCGCCCGCCGCATTGTTGCCGGCGGCCTTGCCGACGATCACCGCCACACCCAGCGCGACGGCGGCGCTCCACGCCCAGGTCGTGAACCGTCGCCCGGAGCGCGCACCGTATGCGCCGAGGCCCAGCCCGACGACGATGAGGACGATCCCGGTGCCGATCTCATGCAGGTCCGCCGACGCTGCAGCGATTCCGACGGCCATGGCCACGAACCCGGAGATCGCGAACGGGACGGCTGCGCCGGCCCGCCCGCGCCGGTCGAGGGTGAAGCCGACGAGGTAGTAGAGCGCCCCGAACATGATCGACAGCGCGGCCACCGTCGCCCAGTCCGGGCCCGGCGGACGGTCGGACTGGAACGGATCGAAGCCGAAGAACAGGGATGCGGGGGAGAACAGCTCCGGGGCCGCCTTGTCCAGCACGTAGACCCACAGCAGGGCGGTGGACAGGCCGAGATAGAACGCGTGCCCTCGCGCACCCGGAACGAACAGATAGCTGAGTACCCAGACCAGCACCGACACCAGCACGATCGCATCGAGCGAGAACGGCAGGCCGGACGTGCCGCCGCCCGAGTCGACGGTCAGGAACCCGAACAGGACCGGCACGCCGAGCGCGCTGGCGACCACCCCCGCCGTGGCCAGCGGCCCGCGCTGCCGGCGAACGGCCAGCGTGTAGCCGATCACCACGACGGCCAGCGACAGTGCGATGCCCAGCAGCTGCCTCGAGCTGCCGCCGCCGACCGATCCGCCACCGCCGCCACCGGCCAGGAAGTCGCCGCCCCAGACGAGGACGCCGACAACGGCCAGCCCGACGCCCACCCCCGCCAGCGAGACACCCTGCCGCGGCAGCGGCCGGCGCAGCGTCCGTTCGCCGACCCGCTCGGCCAGGCTCCGACCTGCCGGAGCCGGGTAGCCGGGCTGCTGGTGGCTGCCGGACGGCGGTGGGTACGCGCCGGGCGGCGGGTACCGCGGGTACTGGGCGGGCGGCGGCTCGGTGGGGTAGTTCGGGTAATTCGGGTCGTTCGGGTCGTTCGGGTCGCTCATGAGCGCAGACTAGTGATCACGGCCGGTCGTGGCGGGGTGGGCGCGCGGGCTGTGGACGGGGCCGCTCAGACCTCTCGGGCGTCCACTTGCTGAGCGTCGGCCTCCGCGAACGCGGCCGCCTCGGCGTGCTCGAGGCGGCGCCGTCGAAGGTGCAGCACCGCGTAGATCGCGATCGCGACGGCCAGCACGGCCAGCGTCGCCCAGGTGAGCGTCTGGCCGACGACGCCCAGGGCGGAGGCGAACGCGTAACCCAGTAGCACGCAGCCCGGCGCCCAGATCAGGCCACCGATCGCGTTCCACAGCAGGAAGGTCCGGTACCGCATGCCGCTCATCCCGGCCATCGAGGGCATGAGTGCGCGCAGCACGGCGGTCAGCCGCCCGAGGAGCACGGCCTTTCCGCCGTGGCGGTGCAGGAACCCGTCGACCTTGGCCCAGCGGTGCGGGCCGACCCAGATTCCGAGCCGGGAGCGGCGCAGCGGCGGCCCGAACTTCTTGCCGAACTCGTAGCCGACGGAGTCGCCGACGATCGCACAGAAGACGGCGATCGCGCTCATGACACCGACGTTGAGGTGACCGTACTTCGCGTTGCAGAACACGCCGGCCACCAGCAGGGCCGTCTCGCCGGGGAGCACCATCCCGACCAGGATCGCCGCCTCGGCGAAGCAGAGCGCGCCGGCGATGGCGTACAGCCAGAGCCCGACGGCGTCGCCGATGCTTCTCATCACGTGCTCGAACACCGAGCCATCGTTTCACGGTCGTGCTGAGGCCCGTGGTGCACGGTCACCGCCGCGACAGGGTTGTCACCGTGGCCCCATAGGGTTCCGGTCATGGGGCTGCGATGACGTCCACGGTGGCGCGTGAGAAGTTCACGGCCGCGCAAGCACGGCGGGTCGCGCTCGCGGCGCAGGGGCTCGGCGATCCCCGCCCCACCGGACGCTTGGACGCCCGCCACATCCGGCGGGTTCTCGCCCGCATCGGCATCCTGCAGCTCGACTCGGTGAACGTGTTCTGCCGCACTCACTACATGCCGGTCTTCTCCCGGCTCGGCGCCTATCCGCGGGCGGCGCTCGACAAGCTCACGGCGCACACCGCCGGCCCTGTGCGCCCCGAGCTGTTCGAGTACTGGGCGCACGAAGCCTCGCTGATCCCCTTCGAGCTGCAGCCCTACCTCCGCTGGCGGATGGAGCGCGCCCACGCCGACGCCTGGGGCGGGATGCGCCGCATCGCGCGCGACAACCCGAAGCTGCTCGACGACGTCCTCGCCCTCGTGGCCGAGCAGGGCCCCATCCGGGCGGGGGAGACCGGCATCGCCCGCCCTGCGCGCAAGGCCGGCGAGATGTGGAACTGGCACGACGGCAAGATCGCGCTGGAGTACCTGTTCTGGTCCGGGCAGGTCACCGCCGCTCGACGGGTCAACTTCGAGCGGCTCTACGACGTCCCCGAGCGGGTGCTGCCCGCGGCGATCCTCACCACGCCGACGCCCACCGTGGAGGAGGCACAGCGTGAGCTGGTCCGCGTCGCGGCGCGGGCACAGGGCGTGGCCACCGAGCCGGATCTCGGTGACTACTTCCGGCTGCCTCGGGCCGAGTCGAAGGCGCGCGTCGCGGAGCTGGTCGACGCGGGCGAGCTGCTGCCCGTCACCGTCGCCGGCTGGCGCGCGCCCGCATACCTCTGGCCCGGGGCACGGCTGCCTCGCCGCGTCGCCGCCCGAGCCCTGCTGTCGCCGTTCGACTCGCTCATCTGGTTCCGCGAACGCACCGAGCGGCTGTTCGGTTTCCGGTACCGCATCGAGATCTACACGCCGCCAGAGAAGCGGATCTACGGCTACTACGTGCTGCCGTTCCTGCTTGGCGACCAGCTGGTCGCGCGGGTGGACCTCAAATCCGACCGGCAGGCCGGCGTGCTGCGCGTGCAGGGCGCCTACCTCGAGGACGGCGCCGACCCCTACTACGTGGCATCGGAGCTGGCCGAGGAGCTCGCCCTCGCGGCGTCCTGGCTCGGCCTCGACGGTGTGGTCGTCATGCCGCGAGGCGACCTCGCCCCGGACCTCGCCAAGGCCCTCAGCTGACCGGCTCGGTCAGGCGGCGCGGATCAGCTTCACGTCGCCACTGCCGGTACGAGCGCGCAGGCTGATGGCGCGGCCCTTGTTGCGCGGCGCGTCGTCGATGGACAGCTCCGACTGCACCTCGCCGGAACCGGTCGTCACGTCCAGCCGCGCCGTGGTGCCCGCCGGCACGCCGATGGTGAGGCCGCCCGAGCCGCTGGCGAGATCCACGTCGCCGTAGACGGCGCCGATCGATGCCGTGCCCGAACCTGCCCTGCTGCGCACTCGGCCGTGCACGGCGGACGCGCTCAGGTTGCCGCTGCCGCATGCCGAGGTCAGCGATCCGCCGACGTCGCCGAAGCTGGCATTGCCGGAGCCGGATCTCGCCTCGACCGATCCGCTGACCCGCTCGACCCGGGCGGTCCCGTTCCCGTAGCGCAGCCGCAGGTCGCCGTCGACGTGCTCGACGGTGATGCTCGACGACCCGCAGGCGATGTCCGCGCTGCCGCTTCGGCCGGTGATGGTGACGTCCGCGGTGAACGTCGAGATCTTCATCGCGGTGCCGCTCGGCACGACCACCGACACGTCGATCGCGTCCCGCTCGCCGTTACGGCCGATGAGGTCGAAGATGCCGCCTTGGCGCGGCGCCGAGACGACCAGAGTCGGTCCGCGCAGCTCGACCGTGGTGCGCTCGAGGATGTCGGAGCCTTCGGCCTGTGCGGCCAGCGTGATGGTTGCTTCGGTGACGCCGTCTTGCGCGGCGACAGTGAACGAGCCGCGTCCGATGCGCCCCATGAGGTTGATCGGTCCGCTGAGTGGGAGAGTCTTCGTGGTCATCGTCGGTCCTATCCGTTGATCCAGCCGGTGATGCGATGGACGTTGTTTGCGCGCCTCGAGTTCTCGGGCCACGGCGGTCGGGCCCTGGTGGGCGAGAGCGCACTGCTCGCGGCACGTACCAGCCAGGTGTTCACCGAGACGCCGTCGCGGCCAGCGGCCTGCTCGACATCCGCCTTGAGCGCTTCGGACAGGCGCAGCGAGATGCGGGCGTTCGCGTCGCCCTCCTCGGCCCGGCCGATCTCGGGCTCGGCTGCGCTCGCGGCGACGTCGATGCGGACCTCGTCGCCGTCCAGGCGCACGGACACCGCGGGCGCCGCGGGGGAGTCCAGCAGTGCGGCGGTGATCTCGTCCGCGGCGGCGGCCAGTGCCGTCATCACCGCGAGCCGCACGGTCGGGGCAGCGGCGGCCGCGAGCGTGGCGGCGATCTGCTGGGTGCGCTCGTCGCCGAGGGCGGCCGCCGCTGAGAGCTGGTCCTGGACCTGGTGTACGTAGTCGTCGATGTGCATGACGTCATCATGACATCATATATGACGCCATAGCAACATCTATCCGGCGTCATCGTTGTCCAGGCCGTTCAGGCCGTTCAGGCCGTCCAGGCCGTCCAAGCCGTCCAGGCCGTCGCGTCGCCCGCGTGTGGCGCGGTGCCGATGTCCGGGTCGCCGGTTAGGCTGACGCCTCGAACCACTCACGCCGAGCCATGCACCCAGAACGTCCGCCGAACTCTCTCGCGTCACCCAGGAGCGCCCAGTGCCCGACATCGCCCCCCTGAAGGTCCAGGCGATCGCCTGGACGCACTTCGAGCCGCCGGCCGATGTGCCGTGGGAGACCGATGCCGACGGCGGCGAGGCGCTCGCCGAGTTCGCCGGCCGCGCCTGCTACCAGTCCTGGAAGAAGCCGAACCCGGCCACGGCCACCAACGCCGGCTACCTCCACCACATCCTGGAGGTCGGGCACCTGTCCGTGCTCGAGCACGGCTCGGTCACGTTCTACCTGTCGGGCATCTCGCGGTCGCTGACCCACGAGCTGATCCGGCACCGCCACTTCAGCTATTCGCAGCTGTCCCAGCGCTACGTCCCCGAGCGCAACGCCGCGATGGTGGAGCCGGACGTGATCTCCGAGGACCCGGAGCTGCACGCCAAGTTCCTCGCGGCAAGCGACGCCGCGGTCGCCGCCTACACCGAGCTGCTCGAGGGGTTGGAGAAGAAGTTCTCGGACGTCGAGCACGCCACGCTGCGCCGCAAGCAGGCACGGCAGGCGGCCCGCGCGCTGCTGCCGAACGCCACCGAGACGCGCATCGTCGTCACCGGCAACTACCGCGCGTGGCGCCATTTCGTCGCGATGCGCGCGTCGGAGCACGCCGATGTCGAGATCCGTGCGCTGGCGATCGCCTGCCTGCGCGAGCTGAAGCGCATCGCCGGCAACGCGTTCGCCGACTTCGAGATCAGCTCGCTGCCCGACGGCACCGAGGTCGCCTCGAGCCCGATGGTCAGCGAGGGCTGAGCGGCTGCGCCGACTGCTGCCCGGCCCTCCGCGCGGCCCGGCCCTCCGTGCGGCCCGGCCCTCAGCGGCCGAGCAGCTCGGCCACCGCGGCGGTGAACAGCTCGGTGTGCAGCTCCACGTCGTCCGCCGTCGTGGCCGGCGACATCAGCGCCATGTTGTGGAACGGCGTCATCAGCACCCCGCGGTTGGCCAAGTACACGTGCAGGTAGTCCTCGAGGTCGGCGTCCGCCGCGGCGGCCGACTCACCTCCGTTGCGCGGGGCGGGGCGGCAGAACCGGTACTCCACGCGGGCGCCCAGCCGGCTCACCGACCACGGCAG
>JAVHVL010000576.1:0-6245 GCA_032160565.1 Pseudonocardiales bacterium
TTATGCGGGGGAAACAATAAATGGTGCGTTCGTGACATTCCAGCGGCACGTCGATCCGCCGACGGACGTGATGCTGGTGGGAATTGCCGCGTCCGTGGGCGTGCTGACCGCGGCGTCGATCGTGAGCGATCAGTGGTGGCCGCTCAGCCGGGCCGCGGCGGGGCTGGTCGCGATGCTGGCGTTCTACCTGGCCATCCGGCTGATCGACCCAATCGCCGTGGGCTACGGCGACGTGCTGTTCGCGGCAGCCGCCGGCGCGTTCCTCGGCTACCTCTCGTGGGCTGCGCTGGCCGTCGGCGTGTTCCTCGGCTACCTGCTCGGCGACGCCGGCACCGTGGTGCTCACCCACGTGCGCAAATTGCCCAGCCGGGCCGGCATTCCGTTCAGCCCGTTCATCGGGATCGGCGCGGTGCTGGCCGCGGTGGTGGCCGACCCCGTCACGGACTACTTCCTGCGGCTCGCGCACGGCGGCTGAGTCAGCCGGTGCGGGCGATCACCATCTCGGTGAGCGTGATGAACGCGTCGCGGGCGGGCACGTCGGGCAGGTCGGCGAGCATGTCGCGGGCCGTGTCGGCGTAGGACTGCAGCGTCGCCCGGGCATCGTCGATCGCCGACGAGCCGCGCAGCAGGGCGAGCGCCTCGGCGTGGTCGGCATCGTCGACGAGCGGCCGCGACACCAGCTCGCGCAGCCGGCTGCCGGCCGGCGCCGGCGAGCGCAGTGCGTACAGCACCGGCAGGGTGGCCACCCCCTCGCGCAGGTCGGTGCCGGGCGTCTTGCCCGATTGCGCCGACTCCGCCGCGATGTCGAGGATGTCGTCGCTGATCTGGAAGGCCACGCCGATCTGCTCACCGAAGCGCCGCAGCGCGTCCGTGACAGCCGGGTCGGCGCCCGCGTAGTGCGCGCCGAACTCGGCGGCGGTGGCGATCAGCGAGCCGGTCTTGTCGGCCAGCACCGCGAGGTAGTGCTCGATCGGGTCGGCACCGCCGCGCGGGCCGACCGTCTCGCGGATCTGGCCGATGACCAGCCGCTCGAACGTGGTCGCCTGCAGCCGCACCGCGTACGGCCCCAGGTCGGCGAGCAGGTTGGACGCCCGGGAGAACAGGAAGTCGCCGGTGAGGATCGCGACCGTGTTGCCCCACCGCGTGTTCGCCGACACCGCACCGCGGCGCACGTCGGCCTCGTCCATCACGTCGTCGTGATAGAGCGTGGCCAGGTGGGTCAGCTCGACCACCACGGCGGCCGGCACGATCTCCGGCCGGCTCGCGTCGCCGAAGTGCGCGGCCAGCACGCTGACGAGCGGTCGGAACCGCTTGCCGCCGGCATTCACCAGGTAGGAGGCCGCGCCGCCGACGAACTCGTCGTCGGACGTGACGGCCAGGCGCAGCTGATCCTCGATCTCGGTGAGGCCGGCGCGGACCGAGGCCTCGAGGGTGGCGTCGCCGAACTCGACGCCCAGCAGGGAACGCGTCACCTGACGAGCTGGGAGGCCTTCACGGCCAGGTCGAGGATCGGCTGCGGCACGATACCGAGCGCCACCGTGACCACGACGCCGAAGGTGAGCGCGACGGTGGTCGACCAGCCCGGGATCGCGATCGTGGGGCCGTTCTCCGGCGGCTCGGCGAAGAACATCAGCACGACGATGCGGAGGTAGTAGAACGCCGCCACCGCGGAGAGCACCAGCGCGATAACCACCAGCGGGGCGGCCACGTGATACGCCGCCTTGAACACGTAGAACTTGCCGATGAACCCGGCCGTGAGCGGGATGCCGGCCATCGACATCAGCAGGATCGTCATCACCGTCGCCACCACCGGGCTCTTGCGGGCCAGGCCGGACCACTGCGACAGGTGCGTCGCCTCACCGTCGGCGTCGCGCACGATCGTCAGCAGCCCGAATGCGGCCATCGTGGTGAAGCCGTAGGTGAGCAGGTAGAACAGCACGCTGGAGATGCCGTCCTTGTTCAGCGCCACCAGCCCGACCAGGATGAAACCGGCGTGCGCGATCGAGGAGTACGCCAGGATGCGCTTGAGGTCGGTCTGGGTGAGGCCGAAGATCGCGCCGACCGCCATCGAGGCGATCGCCACTGCCCAGATCACCGGGCGCCAGTTCCACGCCGTGGTGTTGAAGCCGACGTAGAGCACCCGCATGATCGCGCCGAACGCGGCCACCTTCGTGCACGAGGCCATGAACGCGGTGACCGCCGTGGGCGAGCCCTGGTAGACGTCCGGCGTCCAGCTGTGGAACGGCGCGATGCCGGCCTTGAACAGCAGCCCGACGAGCAGCAGCCCCAGCCCGACGTAGAGCAGCACGTCGGACTTCGTGGAGTCGCGCGTCGCGGTGAGGATCGCCGGCAGGTCGACGGAGTTGGCGTAGCCGTACAGCAATGCCAGGCCGTACAGGAAGAAGGCCGACGCGAACGCGCCGAGCAGGAAGTACTTCAGCGCCGCTTCCTGCGACAGCAGCCGGCGCCGGCGCGACAGGCCGGCCATCAGGTACAGCGGCAGCGAGAGCACCTCGAGCGCCACGAACATCAGCAGCAGGTTGTTCGACACCGGGAAGATCAGCATGCCGGCCACCGCGAACAGCAGCAGCGGGAAGATCTCCGTCTGGATCTGGCCGGTGCGCGCGAGCTCGCGGTCGCGCGGCGAGCCGACGACCACGGCGGCCGAGGCGACGATCGGGCTGCCGACGTCGACGCTGCGCTCCCCCACCAGCAGCACGGACATGATTGCGAGCGCCAGGACGCTGCCCTGGATGAACAGTCCGCCCGCGTCGATGGCCAGTGCGCCGGCGACCGTGGTCTCCGACGTGCCGTGCAGCATCACCACGGACACCATGGCGGCGGCCAGGCCACCCAGCGTGATGGCCATCTGCGCGGTGTAGCGCTCGGCGCGCGGCACCACGGCCTCGGCCAGCACGCCCACCAGCGCGGCGCCCAGCACGATGAGGATCGGCGCCAGCGCGTGATAGGAGACCGACGGCGCGTTGATGGTGTCGGCGGCGGCCAGCAGGTGCGTCACTTGACTCCTCCGACGGCAGTGCCGAGCTTCGGTGCCGGGTCGGTCTGATGCATGTTGTTGAGGGTGTCCCTGACCGCCGGGTTGATGATGTCCAGCACCGGCTTCGGGTAGATGCCGAGGAACACGATCAGGGCGATCAGCGGCGCGACGGACAGCACCTCACGCGCGTTGAGGTCGCGGAACTTGAGGACCTTCTCGTTCACCGCCCCCTGGAACGTGCGCTGGTACAGGTAGAGCACGTAGATGGCGGCCAGGACGATCCCGGTGGTGGCCAGGATGGCGAACCCCTTGTGCCGCGTGAACGTCCCGACCAGCACGAGGAACTCGCTGACGAACGTGCTCATGCCCGGCAGGGCCAGCGCGGAAAGCCCGGCCAGCAGGAACAGCCCGGCGAGGATCGGCGTCACCTTCGCGGCGCCGCCGTAGTCGTCGACGTTGCGGCTCTTGCCGCGGGCGATCAGCAGGCCGACGACGATGAACAGCGCGCCGGTCGAGAGCCCGTGGTTGACCATGTAGAGCACCGCGCCGGTGCCGCCCTGCGTGGTGAACGCGAAGATGCCCAGCCCGATGAAGCCGAAGTGCGCCACCGACGTGTACGCCACCAGCCGCTTCATGTCGCGCTGGCCGATGGCGAGGAACGCGGCGTACAGGATGCCGATCACGGACAGGATCAGCACCGTGGGGGCGAAGTACTTCGACGCCGCCGGGAACAGCGGCAGGCAGTAGCGCAGGAAGCCGAAGGTGCCCACCTTGTCCAGCACGCCGACGAGCAGCGCCGCGCCGCCGGCCGGGGCCTCGGCGCCGGCATCGGGCAGCCAGGTGTGGAACGGCACCAGCGGCGCCTTGATGGCGAAGGCGATGAAGAAGCCGAGGAACAGCCACTTCTGCGTGGCGTTGTCGGGCACCTTGCCGATGAGCTCGGTGATGGCGAACGTGCGCGAGCCGGTGGTGACGTACAGGCCGATCACCGAGGCCAGCATCAGCAGGCCGCCGACGAGCGAGTACAGGAAGAACTTCATCGCGGCGTACTGCCGGCGGGGGCCGCCGAAGCTGCCGATGATGAAGTACATCGGCACGAGCATCGCTTCGAAGAAGACGTAGAACAGGAAGACGTCGGTGGCGGTGAAGACGCCGACCATGAAGAACTCGAGCAGCAGCAGCAGCCCGAAGTAGTTCTTCACGCTGCGCTTGGGCGCGGCCGCCGTCGCCGCTTCCTCGCTGCCCGCGCGGCTGTCGAAGCTGTTCCACGAGGCGAGGATGACCGCCGGGACGAGCAGCACCGACATGCCGACGAGCACCAGCGCGATGCCGTCGACGCCGAAGGCGAACTGCACGCCGAAGGCCTTGATCCACGTCCAGCGCCCCTCGAACTGGAAGCGCTGCGCGTTGGGCCCGGTGTCGAAGGTGAAGCCCACGACCGCGGTGTAGATCAGCACGATCAGCGAGACCGCCAGGCTGACCTGCTTGGCCAGCTTCGCCTGGATCTCGCGCATGGAGAAGACCAGCCCCGACCCGACGAGCGGGATCAGCAGCAAGATCACCAGTGCCGGATTGTGCATTACTGGCCCATTCCGCTCTTCGCGCAAGCGCTCATCGCCACGTTCGCTCCGCTCCTCGGGCCGCAAGCGGCCCTGCGATGCTCACTCACTGGAACCTCACCGCGAGCAGGACCGCCACCACAGCGACGGTGCCGCCGAGCATCGACAGGGCGTAACTTCGCACGAACCCGGTCTGGCTACGGCGCAGCCGTGCCGAGCCACCGCCGAACGCGGCTGCGAGGCCGTTGACCGCGCCGTCGACGCCGCGGTTGTCGAAGTACACCAGCGCCCTGCTCAGCCACTGCCCCGGCTTCATCAGCACGACCTCGTTGAACGCGTCGGCGTACAACTTGCGCCGCGCGATCGTGGTGATCGGCGAGACGCCCACGGGCGGGCTGACCGGTATCGGCTGGCGCCCGAACGCCACCCACGCGCCGAGCACGCCCAGGGCGACGACCACCAGCGTGAGGATCGACAGCACGACCGGCGAGACCGTGTGCACGCCCACCTCCACGCTCGGGCCCACCGACGGCTCCAGCCAGTGCTGCGTGCCGCCGCCGAAGATGAGCAGATAGCCGCCGACCAGCGCCAGCGCGCCCAGCACCAGCATCGGGATCGTCATCACGCGCGGCGCCTCGTGCGGGTGCACGTCGTCCTCCCAGCGCCGCTCGCCCAGGAACGTCATCACCAGCGCGCGCGTCATGTAGAACGCGGTGAGGCCGGCGCCGAGCAGCGCGACGATGCCGAGCACCCAGCCGGACGTGCCGCCCTTGTCCAGCGCCGCTTCGATGATCTTGTCCTTGGTGAAGAAGCCGGTGGCGCCGGGGAAGCCGATGATCGCGAGGTAGCCGCAGACGAAGACGGCGAACGTGATCGGCATGACCCGCCAGAGCGCGCCGAAGCGCCGCATGTCGATGCGGTCGTTCATCGCGTGCATCACCGAGCCGGCCGAGAGGAACAGCGCGGCCTTGAAGAAGCCGTGGCCGAGCAGGTGCATGATGCCGATCGCGTACACGCCCTTGCCCAGCCCCACGGCCAGGAACATGTAGCCGATCTGGCTGACGGTCGAGTAGGCGAGGACGCGCTTGAGGTCGTCCTGCGCGCAGCCGGCGATGCACCCGTACAGCAGCGTGATGGCGCCGACGATCACGACCACGGTGCGGGCCGCCTGCGACGCGTCGAAGATCACGGCCGAGCGGGCGATGAGGTACACGCCGGCGGTGACCATCGTTGCGGCGTGGATGAGTGCCGAGACCGGGGTCGGGCCCTCCATGGCGTCGGGTAGCCAGGTCTGCAGCGGGAACTGGCCGGACTTGCCGCACGCCCCGAGCAGCAGCGTCAGCCCGATCGCCGCGGCCAGCCCCTTGGTGTAGTGCGGGTTGTTGAACAGCACGTCGGCGAAGGACGTCGAGCCGAAGTAGGCGAACATCAGCATGATCGCGATGGACAGCCCGACGTCGCCGACCCGGTTGGCGAAGAAGGCCTTGTTGCCGGCCGTGGCCGCGGTGGGGCGGTTGTAGTAGTACGAGATCAGCAGGTACGAGGCGAGCCCCACGCCCTCCCAGCCGACGTACATCGCGAGGTAGGAGTTGGCCAGCACCAGCAGCAGCAAGACCGCGATGAAGAAGTTGAAGTACCCGAAGAAGCGGCGGCGCCCCTCGTCATGCGCCATGTACCCGACGGCGTAG
>JAVHVL010000199.1:0-4104 GCA_032160565.1 Pseudonocardiales bacterium
CCGTCATCGAGGCGCTGTTGGCCACCGCCGATGCCGTCGACCCTGAGCACGCTGTACTCGCGGAGGAGACGGAGTGCGTCCTGCGGTGGCTGGAGGAGCCCGGTACGCGACTGGTGCACACCAGTGAGCCGTGGGCCATGCCCGCCTTCGGGGCCGGCGGCTTGCGCGCGTTCCTCGGCTCCGGCGCGGTCCAGGCTGCCGACCCGTTCGCCGACCGCCGCCGCCTCCCGATCGTGGCCCGGCCGGCACGAGCCTCGGCCTGAACGCCGCGCTGCCCTACGATGACGGCGTGATCACAGCGATCGTCATGGTGTCCGTCGAGTCCGACAAGATCCCCGAGGTCGCGCAGTCGCTCGCGGACCTCGAGGGGGTCAGCGAGGTCTACTCCGTAGCCGGCGACGTCGACCTGATCGCCATCGTGCGCGTGCGGGAGTTCGACCAGATCGCCGAGGTGATCGCGGGCCGGCTGTCCAAGGTGCCGGGCGTGCTGCACACCGACACCCACATCGCGTTCCGCGCGTACTCCCGGCACGACCTCGAAGGCGCCTTCTCGATCGGCTACTCCTCGGCCGACTAGGACGTGCCTTCTGCCTCAGGACCCTCGGTCCAGCCGGGCCAGCCACTCGTTGTACGAAGCGCGCGCCGCGTCGTCCTCGTCGAAGGTTTCGGCGTCCGTGCCGCTCGCGCCGGTATGCCCGGCAAAGGTGGCCCGGCGCGCCTGCTCCAGCCAGCCCTCGTCGTCGGCCTGGCGAGGGGTGCCCGCAGCGCCCAGCCAGCCGATGACGAGCCAGATCATGAACACCGCCATGATGCCGTCGCCGCCGAACCACATGATCGCGCCGCCGGTCTTGGTGTCCGAGAGCGGGTTCACGTGCACGTCGGGTGAGGCCAGCATCGCGACCGCACGAGTGCCCTGCATGAGCACGATGCCGGTGAACGTGTCCACCGCCGTCGCCACCGCCAGCAGCACCCAGCGCGCGGGCGCGGACAGCCGCCAGCGGATCGGCTCGTCACCCACGACCAGCGCGAAGAACTGGCAGCCGGCCACCAGATAGACCAGGTGCTCCACCTGCCCGGCCCAGGTGTTGCGCATGACCGTGTCCATCAGGCCGGTGAGGTGGCTGCCGACGATCACGGCGGCGTACGTCGCCAGGGCCACCGGCGGGGTGGTCAGCAACGAGACGACCCGCCCGCCGAGGATGCGCAGCAGGCGGTCGCGGCGGCGCGGCGTGGCCGCCTCGACGGCGAGCGTCAGCGGTCGCCCGAGCATGAACAGCGCGGGCGCGAGCATCACCAGCGCGAGGTGCCCGGTCATGTGCGCGGTGAACAGCACCTGGTCGTAGACGGCGATGCTGCCGCAGGTTGCGTAGGCGCAGACCGCCAGCCCGCTCAGGAAGAACAGCGTGCGGCTGAGCGGCCACCGGCGGCCGGCCTGGCGGACCGGCACCAGCGCGACCCCGGTGAGGTACGCAGCCGCGGCGAGGACGATTACGGCCAGGGCAATTGCGTCGAGCTGCCAGGCGGTGATCAGCGCGGTGCCGAACAGCGGCCCGAACGGATCCCCGCCGGCGCGAGACAGCGCGTCGGCCGCGGAGTGACTGTGGCCGGCCATCCCGGCAGGTGTCATCCCGCCGGAGCTGCCGGCCAGGTAACGCCACACGGCGGCGGCCAGCAACACCAGCACGACCGCGGCGATACCCCACGCGGCTACCGCGAGGCGCGGCGCGCGGCGGGGGCGAGGCTCGATCGGCACTCCCCTATTTTCCCCCAGTGCCCACACCTCGGGCGGCCCGCCGACCTGAGTCGACCCAGCGCTCGAGCAGATCGGCCGCCGCGCCGCTGTCCACGGCCTGCGTCGCCGCCTCGAGGCCGGCGCTGATGCCGGGCTCGAGGGAGTCCGGCGTCGTCCCGTCGTACGCCGCGATGGCCGCGGCGGCGTTGAGCAGCACCGCGTCCCGGGCGCCTCCGCCGCGCCCCGCCAGCACCTCGCGGACCACCCCGGCGTTGTGCACGCGATCCCCACCGCGCAGTGCGGCGGGCGGCACAGCGGCGATGCCGAACGCGGCCGGGTCGAGCTTCGCCTCGGTGACCTCGCCGCCGGCGGCGACCCAGACGCTGGACGTCGTCGTGGTGGTCAGCTCGTCCAGCCCGTCGTCGCCGCGGAAGACGAGGGCGCAGTCGCCGCGGCGGGCCAGCACGTCGGCCATCACCGGCGCCATCCGCCGGTCCGCGCAGCCGACCGCGGCCGCGGTCACCCGGGCCGGGTTTGTCAGCGGGCCGAGGAAGTTGAACGCGGTCGGCACACCGATCTCGCGGCGGACCGGCCCGGCGTGCCGGGTGCCGGCATGGAACACGGGCGCGAAGCAGAAGCCGATGCCGACCTCGGCCACGGTGGCGGCCACCCCCGCCGCGGGCAGGTCGATGACGACGCCCAGCTCCTCCAGGACGTCGGCCGTTCCGCACGCCGACGTCGCGGCGCGGTTGCCGTGCTTGACGACCCGCCGCCCGCTTGCCGCGACGACGAGGGCGGCCATCGTCGAGATGTTCACCGTCTGCGCCCGGTCGGCGCCGGTGCCCACGACGTCCACGGCCGGCCCGTCGATCGTGACCGGAGTGGCCCGCGCCAGCATGGTGCGCACCAGCCCCTCGATCTCGTCCGGCGTCTCGCCCTTGGCGCGCAGCAGCACGGCGAACGCGGCGAGCTGCGCCGGCGTGGCCTCGCCGGCCATGATCTCGTCCATCGCCCACGCGGTGTCATCAGCCGTGAGCCCCCCGCCCTGCATCAGGACGCCGAGGATGGCCGACCAGGTGCGGCCCGGGGCCGGGGAGCTCATCTCACCGCACGATTCAACGCACGACGGGGATGCCGAGGCTGCGCTGGCGCAACTGCTCGGCGACCACGGCCGCGGCATCGACCGGATCCACCGGCTGGTACATCACCGCTTCGGCCAGCGACCAGCTCGCCAGCCAGGCGTCCTGCTTCCGGGCGATGAGCACGACGATGGGCGGGCAGTCCTCGATCTCGTACTTGAACTGGCGCGCCAGCCCCGCGCCGCCGGTCGGCTGAGCCTCGCCGTCGAGGATGACCAGGTCCAGGCCGCCCTCGTCGAGCTGGGCGACGACATCGGCGTTCGTGGCGCACTCGACCCAGTCGATCCGGGGCGAATCCGGGGCGGGTCGGCGGCCGACGGCGGTGCGCACCTTCGCACGGACGTCCGCCGAGTTGCTGTAGACGACGACGGTCGCCCGGTCCGCGGCTGGGTCACTCATGCGGCGATCGTATCCGCGCGACAAGGTGCCGGTTCCTCCGGCTGGATCCCGTGCACAACACGACCCCTACCCCGACGCGATTAGCGCCCCTCGGCACGCAATAATGCGTGCGTGACCTCGACAGCCTCCGCCCCCAGCTTCGAGTCCAGCAGGGTGCACTCCCTGACGCGCCCGAACATCGTGAGCGTCGGCACCATCGTCTGGCTCTCCAGTGAGCTCATGTTCTTCGCGGGGCTCTTCGCGATGTACTTCACGGTGCGCTCCGTCCACGCGGGCGACTGGCCGATGAGGCTGCCCATGGACGGCGGTGTCCGTGCGGGCGGGGACATCAAACTCAGCCTGCTGTACGCCACACCGTTCACGATCATCCTGGTGGCCTCCAGCCTCACCTGCCAGTTGGGCGTGTTCGCCGCGGAGAAGGGCGATGTGTTCGGGCTGCGCCGCTGGTTCACGCTGACGTTCTTCATGGGGCTGATCTTCGTGCTCGGGCAGGCGAACGAGTACCGCCAGCAGGTCGCCGACGGCAACACGATCTCGCGCACCGGCTACGGCTCGGTCTTCTTCCTGACCACCGGCTTCCACGGCCTGCACGTCAGCGGCGGCCTGTTCGCGTTCCTCATCGTGCTCGGCCGCACCATGGTCGGGCGGTACACGCCGGAGAAGGCCACCAGCGCCATCGTCGTGTCCTACTACTGGCACTTCGTCGACGTCGTGTGGATCGGGCTCTTCGCCACCATCTACCTCATCCAGTAGCTCAGCTCATACCAGGAATCGGCCCCCGGGACCTTCGAAGGACACTCAGTGCGACTCCTCTCCGCTCGACTCTCAGCCAAG
>JAVHVL010000203.1:0-3118 GCA_032160565.1 Pseudonocardiales bacterium
CGTTCGTCTGGTTCCCCGGGGACGGTGCCGGGGACGGTGCCGGAGACGAGGTCAAGGACATCCGCAGCGGTGCTCAGGTGGCCGCCGACCGTGACACCTGGACGCCCCCGACAGCAGACCTGCGACCGCAGGTGATCGAAAGTGAGCACACGTGATCCGCACGCATGAGGCCGGGACGCTGCGGGCCTCGCAGGCCGGCCAGACCGTCACGTTGGCCGGCTGGGTCGCCACCCGCCGCGACCACGGTGGGGTGACGTTCATCGACCTGCGTGACGCGAGCGGGACGGTGCAGGTCGTTCTGCGCGACGAAGGTTCGGAGGCGACAGCGAGTGAGCATCGCAGTGACGAAGGAGCGAGGAGCGGAGCGAGCGCGGAGCCGACCGGTGTTTCGGAGGCGACAGCGAGTGAGCATCGCAGTGACGAAGGAGCGAGGAACGGAGCGAGCGCGGAGCCGACCGGTGTTGGCGTCGCCCACGAGCTGCGCAACGAGTGGGTGGTCGCGGTAACGGGCGAGGTGCGCGAGCGCCCGCCCGGCAACGTAAACCGGGCGATCCCGACGGGCGAGGTCGAGGTCGTGGCGTCGGACCTGCGGATCCTCAACGAGGCCGAAGCCTTGCCGTTCCAGGTGGACGAGCACACCGAGGTGGGGGAGGAGGCGCGGCTGAAGTACCGCTACCTCGACCTGCGCCGCCCCGCACCCGCCGCGGCGATCCGGCTCCGCAGCGAGGTGAACCGCGCCGCGCGAGACGTGCTGCACGCGCAGAACTTCGTCGAGATCGAAACACCCACCCTCACCCGTTCCACGCCGGAGGGCGCCCGGGACTTCCTCGTGCCGGCCCGGCTGCGCCCGGGCAGCTGGTACGCCCTGCCGCAGTCACCGCAGCTGTTCAAGCAGCTGCTGATGGTGGCGGGCATGGAGCGCTACTTCCAGATCGCGCGCTGCTACCGCGACGAGGACTTCCGCGCCGATCGCCAGCCGGAGTTCACCCAGCTGGACATCGAGATGAGCTTCGTCGACCAGGATGACGTGATCGCGCTGGCGGAGAACGTGCTCGTCGCGCTGTGGAAGCTGATCGGCCACGACGTCGCCACACCGATCCCGCGGATGACCTACTACGACGCGATGGACCGCTTCGGTTCCGACAAGCCGGACCTGCGCTTCGGCCTCGAGCTCTTCGACTGTACGGAGTACTTCAAAGACACCCCGTTCCGCGTCTTCCAGGCCCCCTACGTCGGCGCGGTCGTCATGCCCGGCGGCGCGTCGCAGCCGCGCAAACAACTCGACGCCTGGCAGGACTGGGCCAAGCAGCGCGGCCACCGCGGACTGGCGTACGTCCTCGTCGGCGAGGACGGCGAGCTGGGCGGCCCGGTGGCGAAGAACCTGTCCGACACGGAACGGGCCGGCCTGGCCGAGCACGTCGGCGCCGAGCCGGGCGACTGCGTGTTCTTCGCCGCGGGCGGCGGCAACTCGGCCCGAGCACTGCTCGGCGCTGCGCGCCTGGAGGTCGGCAAGCGCGTCGGGCTGATCGACGAATCGCAGTGGTCGTTCGTGTGGATCGTCGACGCGCCGCTGTTCGAACCGACCAGTGACGCCGAGGCCGCGGGCGACGTTGCCGTCGGGCACGGCGCGTGGACCGCGGTGCACCACGCGTTCACGTCGCCGAAGCCGGAGTCGATGGACACCTTCGACTCCGACCCGGGCTCGGCCCTGGCCTACGCCTACGACATCGTCTGCAACGGCAACGAGATCGGCGGGGGATCCATCCGTATCCACCGCCGTGACGTCCAGGAGCGCGTGTTCAAGGTGATGGGGCTCGACGAGGAGGAGGCCCGCGCCAAATTCGGCTTCCTGCTCGACGCGTTCAGCTTCGGCGCCCCGCCGCACGGCGGCATCGCCTTCGGCTGGGACCGCATCTGTGCCCTGCTGTCGGGCACCGACTCGATCCGCGACGTCATCGCCTTCCCGAAGACGGGTGGCGGCTTCGACCCCCTCACCGCAGCGCCCGCCCCGATCACGCCGGAGCAGCGCAAGGAGGCCGGGATCGACGCGGTGCCGGAGACCGAGTGACGCCCGCGTAGGTCCGGCCGGCCGCGGTCAGGACAGGCACGTCACGGTACGGCGCAGCTGGACTGCCCGTGACCAGTCCTGCCCGTCGGCTGAGGGCCATTGCAGGTAATAGACGTAGAACGTCGCACCCGGGACGGCCGGATCGGCACCCATGCCGACGATAATCGGGTAGGCGTCGAACCTGCCGGGGTCGTCCCACAGGATCTGCTGCCCACTCCACCCGGTGACCGCGTCGGCCGACTGGGTCAAGACGACGCGGGAGCGAGATACGGGGGCGACGACGACGAACCGCGACAGCGCGGGATCGTATGCGGCGCTGGGCTCCCACATGACCGGTGAGCCGGGTGCGAGCTCGCCGGCGAACTCACCCTGGCCGCCCAGCCACGCCGCGTCACGGTACTTCGCCCAGCTCGTGACGTGCCCGCTCTGCGCGGCGGCAACCGCAGCCGCGAGCGGCGTGCGAGCGATGGACAATGACGTGGCGAGCAGACCCGATCCGGTCAACCCGAAGTCGCTGAAATAGAAGTAGAGGAAGCCGTTGCGGGCGACGAGCGACGGGGTTCCGACGTCGACCGTGGCATCCAGGCGGTCGGCCTGCTCGAAGGTCACCGCGGGGCGCAGGATCGTGCCGAGAAAAGTCGCGTTGAACGATGGCAGATCCAGGCGGGCGAGGCCGATCTCCGTCCAGAACGACAGCGGTCGGCCGGGCGCGGTCTGTCGCTCGAGGTGGACGACCTGCAGTACGGTTCCGGTCCGCGGATCGCGCCACACCTGCCCGGCCCCCGCGTAGGTGAAGCCCGCAGGCAGCCCTTCGATCGACGAACGCGCGACGATGCCGTGCAGCACGGGATCGTCCAGCGTCCCCGACGTCACCGTCTGGTGCTGACGCCCGAACTGCCCCGGTACTGCGCCTGCCGCGAGGAAGTAGTAGCTGCCGGCGTTCGAGCGCAGCACCCCAGGCTGGGTGTCCGGCCACGCCGTGAGCTCGAGGCGTGTCCGGTCGTATGCGGTGAGGACGGTCGTCGGCGCAGACACGGTCAGCCGACCGCA
>JAVHVL010000590.1:0-2753 GCA_032160565.1 Pseudonocardiales bacterium
GGGGCGGGCGATGGAGATCCTGGCCGAGGACGTGCCCGACCACCTCCGCCTGGCCGGCGACCTGCGCCTGAAGCACAAGCAGGCCTCGCTCGAGGAGCTCGGTGCGCTGTCGGAGCCGGTCATGACCAAGGACGCCGTCGCCGGCCGCATCCGGCGGCTGCTCGCGATGGCCGACAAGCGCGCCGCGGACCTCGGCATCCCGGACACGGAATCAGCCGTCACCCCGGAGATGCTCGCGCCCTGATCGAGCCGGTCAGCCCTCGGCCGGGCTGGTGCGCGGGCCGGCTACACCAAGGTCAACTTCGTGCCTCGAGGACACAGCGCGCCCAGCCAGTGATCGGTGAGAAGCGTCGTGTGCATTTGCAGCGCGGCGAAGCTTCTGCACCTCGCCAGCACGTTCGCGCCTGCAACTCGCATAAGGCTCGCCCGCCGTCGCGGCGGACGCGATGGGGGCGGGCGCGCACCGCTTCGTCGCGGCGACGCCACTCGGCGAGCTGACATTCGTCCTCGCGCCGGTGCACGCCAGCACCGCGCGAATTCGAACTGTCGGATCACCGGGTGCTGCTCGTCGACCTCGCTACCCGCCGGTAGAGAACTCTCATCGGGCGGTTGGCGAGGAACCGATAGGGTTTACAGCTGGGCGCGCGCCGCGGCGTCGCGGGCGGGCCCGCCGAATTCCGCCAACAGCTGTCAAGGAGTCTTCGCAGTGACTGTTCGTGTGGGCATCAACGGCTTCGGCCGAATCGGCCGCAACTTCTTCCGCGCGGCCACCGCGTCCGGTGCGGACATCGAGCTCGTCGCCGCGAACGATCTCGGCGATGTCGCGACGATGGCGCACCTGTTGAAGTACGACAGCATCCTGGGGCGGTTCCCCCAGACCGTCGAGGTCACCGCCGACGGCATCAAGGTAGGCGACCACACGATCAAGATCCTCGCCGAGCGCGACCCGGCCGACCTGCCGTGGGCGGATCTGGGCGTGGACGTCGTCATCGAGTCAACCGGCTTCTTCACCAAGGGGGCCGACGCCCGCAAGCACGTCGACTCCGGCGGCGCGAAAAAGGTCATCATCTCCGCCCCCGCCAGCGACGAGGACGTCACGATCGTGATGGGCGTCAACGACGGCGACTACGACCCGGCCAAGCACACGATCATCTCCAATGCGTCGTGCACGACGAACTGCCTCGGCCCGCTGGCGAAGGTGCTCGACGACGCGTTCGGCATCCAGCGCGGCCTGATGACGACGGTCCACGCGTACACGCAGGACCAGAACCTGCAGGACGCGCCCCACAAGGACCTCCGTCGCGCCCGTGCCGCCGCGCTCAACATCGTCCCGACGTCGACGGGCGCCGCCAAGGCGATCGGCCTGGTGCTCCCGAACCTCAAGGGCAAGCTGGACGGCTTCGCGCTGCGGGTTCCGGTGCCGACGGGTTCGGCCACGGACCTCACGGTGACGGTGGCGCGCGAGACCACGGTCGACGAGGTCAAGGCCGCGTACAAGGCCGCGGCCGACGGGCCGTTCAAGGGGATCCTCACCTACACCGAGGACGAGATCGTCAGCTCCGACATCGTTGGGGACCCCGCCTCCTGCATCTTCGACGCCGGCCTCACGAAGGTGATCGGCGACCAGATCAAGGTCGTCGGCTGGTACGACAACGAATGGGGCTACTCCAACCGCCTCGTCGACGTGGTCCAGCTCGTCGGCTCCACGCTGTAGAGGGGTCGCCATGCGCACCGTCGACGACCTGATCAAGCACGGGGTGCGGGGCCGGCGCATTCTGGTTCGCTCCGACCTCAACGTGCCACTGACGCAGGGCGACCAGCGCAAGGTCACCGACGACGGCCGTATCCGGGCCTCGCTGCCGGTGCTCACCAAGCTGCTCGACCACGGCGCGCGGGTCGTTGTGGCCGCCCACCTCGGCCGGCCGAAGGGAGCGCCGGACCCCGCATTCTCGCTGCGGCCGGTGGCCGACCGCCTTGCCCAGCTGCTCGGCCGGCCGGTGGAGTTCGCGCTGGACACCGTCGGGGAGAGCGCCCGGTTGCTCGCGGAGGACCTGAAGGACGGCGAGCTGCTGCTGCTCGAGAACGTCCGCTTCAATGCCGGCGAGACCAGCAAGGACGACGGGCAGCGCCGCGAGTTCGCCCAGTGCCTGGCCCTGCTGACCGGTGGTGAGGAGGACGGCGGCGCGTTCGTGGAGGACGCGTTCGGGGCGGTGCACCGCAAACACGCCTCGGTCTATGACGTCGCGAAACTGCTGCCGCACTACTGCGGCGATCTCGTGCGCGACGAGCTGACCGTGCTCCGAGAACTCACCGGAGACCCGAAGCGCCCCTATGCCGTCGTGCTGGGCGGATCGAAGGTCAGCGACAAGCTGGCCGTCATCCGGTCGCTGTTGCCGAAGGTGGACAAGCTGCTCGTGGGTGGCGGGATGTGTTTCACCTTCCTCGCCGCGCAAGGGCACGAGGTCGGCGACTCGCTTCTCGAGACCGACCAGATCGACACCTGCCGGGAGCTGCTGGCCGGGGCCGGCGAGAAGATCGTGCTGCCGACGGACATCGTGGTGGCCCCGGAGGTCACCGCGGACGCCCCGACCCGGCTCGTCCCGGCCCATGCGATCCCGGCGGGGCAGAAAGGGCTGGACATCGGGCCGGACACGGTGAAGGTGTTCGGCGCCGAGCTTGCCGAGGCGCACACCGTGTTCTGGAACGGCCCGATGGGGGTGTTCGAGGTCGCCCCGTTCGCCGCGGGTACGAAG
>JAVHVL010000345.1:0-3575 GCA_032160565.1 Pseudonocardiales bacterium
CACTCCCTGCGTCGTCGATGTGCCCGTACTCGTCGTCGCTGGCGAACTGGGCGAATTCGATCCGTTTCCTGGTGAGCCGCTCTTGGACGAACTACACGCCGCCCCCGCGGCCACAAGAACTGCCACACCGACTACCACCCCGATGCGTCTCGACCGTTGACCCCGACTCCACATAGCTGGACCTCTTTTTCCACTCGTCGAACGCGGCTTACGGCACTCAGTCGCTTCGGACCCTTGGCCTGACCGGGTCTTCGCAACCCACGCATCGGTCGCCACTGCGGCAGCTATGATGCGACTCACTTCGATGTTGTAAATTCTGATTCGCTTTGCTATCACCGACCGACCGGTCGGGTCAAGGAAAAGAAATCTCGCGACACCCCTCCGCAATCGAGCTGTTACCTCGACCTGCGGACAGATCCGATCAACCGGACTCAGAGGGCATCCGGTGGCCAGAGCCCTGGATCTGCGGGGCACGGGAGATGGAGATGGGCGTGCTGAAGGACAGAGCCGCAGTCGTGGGCATCGGTCACACGGCCTACGCAAAGCACCTCGCGCAGTCGGAGAAGGAGCTCGCGTGCCAGGCCATCGTGGCCGCGCTCGAGGATGCGGGCATCGACGCGTCTGAGGTCGACGCGTTGGCGTCGTACACCCAGGAGTCGACCGAGGAGGTCGACATCGCCAAGAACATCGGCGCCGGAGACCTGACGTTCTTCAGCCAGATCGGCTACGGGGGCGGCGGCGGCTGCGCGACGGTCGGCCACCTGGCCATGGCCGTGGCTACCGGCGTGGCCTCCGTCGGGGTGGCGTGGCGGTCCCGAAAGCGCGGCTCCGGACCCCGACCGTGGACCAGCCCGGGCAATCCGCTCCCAACCCCGGGCCAATGGAACCGCCCGTGGGGTCTTCTGCGCCCCTCCGACCAGCTCGCCATGCTCACCCGGCGATACATGCACGAGTACGGCGTGACCCGCGACCATCTCGCGAACGTCGCGCTGGCCTGCCGGGCGCACGCGCAGCGCAACCCCGCCGCGATGATGTACGACCGCCCGCTGACCCGCGAGCAGTACCTCACGGCGCGATGGATCTCAGAACCGTTGTGTCTATTCGACAACTGCCTCGAGACCGACGGTGCCGCTGCCGTCGTCGTCGTGCCGGCCGAGCGGGCCGCGGACTGTCGGCGGAAGCCGGCCTACGTCCACGCGTTCGCCCAAGGCCTGCCACGCAAGCACCATCCCATGGTCAGCTACTGGTCGGAGGATCCGTTGCGCGGCCCGTCCTGGGCGGCCGCCCGCGCACTCTGGCGCGATGCCGATTTCGGCCCGGCCGATGTCGACGTCGCGCAGATCTACGACGCGTTCACCACGCTCATCCCGCTGTCGCTCGAGGGGTACGGATTCTGCGCACGAGGCGAGGGTGGCGCGTTCAGCGAGGACGGCGCGCTCGAGCTCGGCGGCAGGCTGCCCATCAACACGTCGGGCGGTGGGCTGTCCGAGGCCTACATTCACGGCTTCAACCTGATCGTGGAAGGGGTTCGCCAGATCCGTGGCAGCTCTACGGCGCAGGTCGACGGGGCGACCACCTGCCTGGTCACTTCCGGCGAAGCGGTCCCGACCGGCGCACTCCTGCTCAGAAGCTGACCACACCATCCACGAACTCCAACCGACGAAGGAGCGATATGGAGGACGGATTCCTCGAACCGGTAGCGGACGAGGACTCGGCACCGTTCTGGGCGGCGGCCCGATCGGGCGAACTCCGGATGCAGGCTTGCGCAGGCTGCGGACAACTGCGCTTCCCCCCGCAGCCGATGTGCCCCCATTGCCACTCGACCGCGTCGAGCTGGCAGGTGATGTCGGGCCTGGGCACGATCTGGTCGTACGTCGTGCCGCATCCGCCGCTACTTCCGGCGTACGAGCGATGGGCACCGTTCAACGTCGTCCTGGTTCAGTTGGACGAGGATCCGGAGATCCGGCTCACCGGCAATCTGCTCGCGTCGGCCGATGGCCACGTGAACGAGATCGATCCCGCGACGATCACGATCGGCGAGCGAGTGCGGGCGGTGTTCCGCCAGGTATCCGCCGACCTCGTCGTCCCGCAATGGGTTCGGCTCGAACCCTCCTGACCGGGCAGCCCTACCGGCCGGTGAAGTCGGGGTCGCGCTTGTCCTTGAACGCGCGCAGCCCCTCCCGGTAGTCGTCGGTGAGCGCGATCATCGCCTGGAGCGACGCCTCGTCCTCCAACGCCGCCGCGATGTCGCCGTCCAGACTTCGGTTGAGCATCAGTTTGGATGCGCCGATCGCCCGGCTCGCACCGTGGGCCAGACGAGCCGCCCACTCGCCGGCGACGCGAGCCAGGTCAGCGTCCGCGACAGTGCGGTTCACGAGCCCAATCCGCTCGGCCTCGCCCGCTGACAGCGGGTCACCGAAGAAGACGAGTTCCTTCGCCCGCATCAGCCCGATGTTCCGCGCGAGCAGGTACGCGCCGCCGGAATCGAGCGCCATCCCACGCCGCACGAAAATCTCGATGAACCGGGCCGACTCCGCAGCGAGCACCAGATCACACGCGATCGCCAATTGCGCCCCGCCGCCAGCCGCGACGCCGTTCACTGCGGCGACCACCGGCTTGTCGAGTTCCCAGATCGTGCGGATGACCCGCTGCATGCCGCGCTTGATAGCGAGCCGCGCGGCTCGTGGATCGGGGCCGCGCCGGCCCGGCGCCGCGTCCGCCGGAGTTGCGGTCGCCGTGAATCGCCCGATGTCGACGCCGGCGCAGAACGCGTCACCCGACCCCGTCAGCAGGACGCACCGGATGTCGTCCTCGATGGCGGCCCACTCGAGGTTGGCGAGCAGGTCGTCCCTGAGTTCGGGCGAGATGGAATTCTTGCGCTCGGGACGGTTGAGCACGAGGTGCAGGACGCCGTCCCGGACCTCCGCGATCAACCCTTCGGAGACGACGGGGGCAGCGGGATGGGTGCTCACCCCGCATAGCATCGGACGGTTCAGAGCAACGGTCAATCGGCGCCCGCAGCCCAGCAACGGCGCGAAAAACGGTTCGTTGACCGCTCATCGAGCCCGGTGTACAGTTGCCCATCATTCGATATACCGGTCCCCGATTTTCTATTGTAAACGGCTAAGGGCGTGGTGACGTGGATTACCTCGCACGAGCCCGAGCGGTGCGCGATTCGCTCGACGGCGCCGCCATCGCCGAGCGTGCGGACGGCGCGGGCACTGCCGACAGCACCGTCTCCCCCTACTCGACGGTGGAGGATGCGCTCGCTGCATTCGCGCGCGGGGAGATGCTGGTCGTCGTCGACGATCCCGCCCGCGAGAACGAAGGAGACTTCGTCATGGCCGCCGAGGCGATCACCGCCGAGGCAGTGAACTTCATGGTCACGAACGGTCGCGGCCTGCTCTGTCTCGCGCTCGGCGACGAGCTGGTCGACAAGCTCCGCCTGCCGGCCATGGTCGAGGACGCCGAGCCGGGCGGGACCGCGTTCACGGTCAGCATCGACCTCAAGAACCCGCCCACGACGGGCATCTCCGCCGCCGCCCGCGCGCGATGCATTCGCCGGGCAGTGGCAC
>JAVHVL010000460.1:0-4072 GCA_032160565.1 Pseudonocardiales bacterium
CCCTGCCGTCTTCAACCCGTCAACGGCCCAGGCGTCGAGGTCGCGCCATTCCGGCGGCGTCAGGTCCGTCCAGCGCACGCGACCGGAAACGAGATCCTCACGATCGCATCCCAACATGCGGAGAAACGTGTCGTTGGCCTCGATGATCCGACCGTCGATCTCCCAGATGTAGATCCCGATGATGTTGGCGTCGACCAGACGCCGGATCTTGGCTTCGCGTTGTTCGAGATCGCGGTACAAACGAGCACTCTCCAGGGCGATCGCCGCCTGCGAGGCGAGCAGCTTCAGCACAGCGCTGCGCGCCGGCGCGAACACCCGGGGGCTCAGGTTGTTCTCGAGATAAAGCACGCCAGTGAGCTTGGCCTGGGTGATCAAGGGCAGGCAGAGAATGGACCGTGCCGGGCGCTCCCGGAGGTAGGGATCTGCGGCAAACGGCGACAGGGCGGCGGCATCGTCGAGAATGACGCTCTCGCGGGTGCGCACGACATAGTGGAGCACCGACTCCGGCAACACGGAAGCGGTCACCGGCTGGTCGCGCAGCTGCACGACCACCGTGTCGCCGCCCGTCGTGGCTTCCGCCTCAATCCGCGGCTCGGCCCCGCGCGAAAGAATCAACAGGCCTCGCTCGGCACCGGCCTGCTCGATCGCTGTGCGCATGAGCGTGTCGATCAGCATTTCCAGAACGATCTCGCCCGAGACGGCCTGCGACACCTTGATCACGGTCGCGAGGTCGAGGCGTTCGACGGGCGTCGCGATCGTGCTCGTCGGAACGGGCGCCGGCTCTTGCTCCCCGAGATGTGGATATAGCTCGTCGAGTTGCCGGACCTTGCCATCGGCCCCCCAACGCAGATAGCCGTAGCGGGCGTCCTGCAAATACACACGGGCAATCTTCTCGAAGCCACGCGCCGCGTAGAAGCGGGCGGCGACCTCGTGGGCGAGCGCCTCGTTGTGAACAAAGCCGTTGGCGTGGGCTGAGCGGATGGCCTGCTCGTAGAGGTCCATGGCCTCACGATCGCGGCCCTCCAAGCGTGCAATTTCGGCGCCGACCAGCGCGGCGCGGTTCTCGAAATTGTCCGGGCAATTCGCCGCCCACAGCCGGAGTTGCTTGTGATGCGCAGCGACGGCGTCCAGGTGCTGCTGGCGTTCGCCGGCTGCCGTGGAATCGCAGCAGGCGGCTCGAGATAGCGCGTCGAAAAAGTGATATTCCGCTGTTTCGAACTGCGAGACCGAGGTCCACAACAGCCGTTGTGCTCTCGACGACGCCTCAACGGCCGACGCGTAGTCGCCAGCAAAGAATCGCGCCTGCAACTTGCGGATCCAGTACCAGCACTCGACAAACGCCAAATCCGGATTCTCCGAGAAACGCCGCTCGAGACGAGCTTCATTGAACTGCTCATCGTCGAAAGAGCCGAATGTCGGCGTCAAACCGCGCAGCGTGCGGATCAGTCCGAGCTGGGTGGTAATGGCGTCAGTGACAAGCCCGAACCGCATCTTGTGTGCGAACGTGAGGCCCTGCTCGGCTTCGCGTTCGGCTTCGGCAAGCGGATCGCCCGCCGCGAGAAGGTTGGTGTTCAATTGGTCGCCGCAGTAGGCAGCGTAAGTGAGATCGCCGGCCTTGTTTGCTGCCTCGAAGGCGCGGCGCACCACATCGCGGCCAGTCCGGACATGTCTCGTCCAGGGCACGACGCCATAGCCAAACTCCATGTAGGTCCTGGCCTGGAAACGCGTCAGTCCGCGTCCTTCGACCAAGTCATAGCCGAGCTGGCCGAAACGATATACGGCGCTCCTATAGTCGTCGAAGCGCGGGCCGGCGACCATGGACAGCCAGACATACGCGCTGCACGAAGCGTCGCTGTTGCCGTGCTCGAGACTGAGATTGACCGCTCGGCAGGCGACCAGGGCAACCAGGTTCGCATCCGTATAGACTGCAGGTGCTCCGATCTTGGTCAGAACGTCCAACGTTGCCAGGGATGCCGGGTCACTCATCAAGGGCAGATCGATCAGGGACTCGATCGGGCGGCTCCCGAGCTGCGACCAGATCCGCTCGTATTCACGTCGTGCCTCCTCATTTGTCGGATGCGGCGACCAGTCGATGCCCAGATGCCGCAGGTAATCGAGACCGACGGCAATGGCGCGGCTGCTCTGATCGAGGGCCGTGTAGAGATCGACGCGCAGGCACGCGACAGTGGCTCGTTCCACGGTATTTGAGGCGCGATCTGCGAGCGCCGCCAGGCGCTGCTCTGCTTCCGCCAGCGCGCCGGTAAGGAACTCGCACTCGGCCTGGTCCAGCTCTAGCGCGAAGGTGAGCTCGTGCCGGCGCTCCAACGTGTCTTCCGCCAATAGGGCTGCACCGGCGGTGAGATAGGTGAGCGCCGAGGCGTAGGCGGCAGAGGACTTGGCGCGTTGGCCCGCGAGCAGGTTGAGTTCGGCCAGCTGCTCGCGCTCCTCTCGTACGGTGATCAGCGCGGCGCCGCGGTTGAGCTGATTGACGATCTCGAAGATCGATCCCTCTCGCTTTTCCGGGGGTGTGCGCGCCGCGAGCAGCCGGCCGATCCGAAGGTGCGCCGCGACGCGCAATTCCTCTGGGATCAGCGAATAGGCGGCTTCCTGGACGCGGTCGTGGATGAACTTGTACGAACGCTCGAGACGCTCGATCAGCTCCAGGCGAACGGCGTCCCAGAGATCTGAACGGACGCCGTCCTCCGGTTTCCCGAGAACGCCCGAAAGCACCGTGACCTCGGCGGCGTTGCCAAGGCAGGCGAGCTGTTGCAGCGCCGCCTGGGTCTCGACCGGCAGGCGGGCCAACGTTCCGACCATGCGGTCCGCCACATTGTCGGTGTACCCCTTGGCGTGAAGGCGATCGAGCTCCCACTGCCATTGCGCCGCATCGTGATCGAAGCGGAGCAGCCCCTCTTCGGCGAGCGCTGAAAGGAACTGGATGGTGAAAAGTGGATTGCCGCCCGTCTTGTCGTGCACCAGTCGCGCCAGCGGGGCGGCAACGGTTGGCGCGCAGCTCAGCGTCTCAGAAATGAGCCGTCCCAGATCCTCTTGGGCGAGCGGCGCAAGCCTGATCTCCTGCACGAACACTCCCGCCTTGCGGACAGCATCGAGCTTGCGCATCAGCGGATGAACGGAGTCGACTTCGTTGTCCCGATAGGCGCCGACCACCAGCAAGTGCTGCACGTCCGTCTGAGTCAACAGATCAGCGAGCATTTCGAGCGTCGCCTCGTCGAGCCATTGCAAATCGTCGAGAAAGAGCGTCAGCGGATGTTCGGGCTGCGCGAAGACGCCGAGAAACCGCCGGAACACCAGCTGAAGACGGCCCTGTGCCTGCTGCGGCGGCAGTTCAGGAACCGACGGCTGTTCGCCGATGAGGAGCTTCAATTCCGGGATGAGGTCGATCATGAGCAGGCCGTTCGGGCCCAGCGCCTCACCGAGCGCGTGGCGCCAGCCGGCCAGCTCCGCGTCGCTCTTGCTCAGAAGCGCGCGGATCAGGCTCTGAAACGCTTGCACCAGCGTCGCATAGGGGATGTCTCGTTTGTACTGATCGAACTTGCCGGAGGCGAAAAGGCCACGGGACGGCACCAGCGCCTTGTGCAGCTCATTGACGATGGCGGACTTGCCGATGCCGGAGTAACCGGAGACGAGCACCAGCTCGGGCCGGCCGCTGCTCACGACGCGCTCGAACGTGGAGAGCAGGGTCTCGATCTCGCGTTCGCGTCCGTACAGTTTCTCGGGAATCGAAAGCCGGTCGGGTGTGTCGTGTTGACCGAGCCGAAAGACATCGATCCGGTGCTCAGCCTCCCACGCAGAAAGGCAATGCCGCAGGTCGCGCTGCAGCCCGGCCGCGGTCTGGTAGCGCTCCTCGGCGGTCTTGGCGAGCAGCTTAAGGACGAGGTTGGAGACCGCCGCCGGAACAGTCGCCAGCCGCTCACTGGGCGCCACCGGCTTTCGGGCGATATGGCAGTGGACCCACTCCTTCGGATCGGCTGCGGCGAACGGCAGTGAGCCTGTGAGCATCTGGTAGAACGTGACGCCGGCGGCTTAGAGGTCGCTGCGGGCGTCGTTCGAG
>JAVHVL010000612.1:0-4091 GCA_032160565.1 Pseudonocardiales bacterium
CAGGTAGCTGGCGATCCACAGCCCGGCCTGGACCAGCGCGACCCGCCGCCCGGCGGCCGCCGCCACGAACGAGTACAGCCCGCCCGAGCCGTGGACGAGCCGCGCGTACCGCAGCCAGATCGCCATCGGCACCGCGAACACGACCACCGCGGCGACCATCGCCAGCCCGGCCGACGCGCTCGCGTCGGCGACGATGCTCGGCGCGTACAGCGCCGCCAGCGCCAGCGGTCCGCCGAACGACGTGACGGCGACCCCGAAGAAGGCCCACCCGCCGATCGGCCGGCCCGACGTGACCGACGGCCGATCGGCGGTGCTACCTGCCCCGCCCGCGCGTACCAGAAATGCCGTCACCGGATCGCTCAGCTCCAGCCGCCGCCGGCGCTCGACCCGCCCGAGGAGCTGCTGGATGAGGTCGACGGTGCCGGAGTGCTCGGCGCGCTGCCCGAACCGCTGCCGGTGATCTTCGCGCCGTTCGGGGCGACGAGCCACCACTTCGCGCCGAAGTTGTCGCTGCCCTGGCCGGTGATCTGCCCCGGGCCCGAGTCGCCCACGAAGTAGTACAGCGGGTGACCGTTGTACGTCACCTGCTTGCTGCCATCGGAGCGGGCGATCGTGCCGAGGTCGGCAGCGGACGCGCCACCGGACGCCGTCGGAGTGCCCTTCGCCGTCAGCGGAGGCCACGCGCTGGCGCAGGCGCCGGCGCAGCTGGACTTGTTCATGCCGTCGGCCGCCCACAGGTACAGCGCGCGCCCGGATGCATCAGTGAGGAACGTCCCGTCCGAGCCCGAGCTCGTCTTTATCACCGTGCCGCCGGCGGACGAGCCGGCCGCACTCGAGGACGTGCTGCTCGTCGCCGGCGCGGCCGCACTCGAGCTCGAGCCCGACCCGCCGCTGTTGCTGCACGCTGTGACCACCAGGGCCGCCGCCGCGAGCGGCAGACCCAGCTTGACCGGTACCGGCACCCTGGCCAGCAGGGAATTGCTCATCGTCATCATCTCCGTAGGTGAATGCCCTTCATTGCTCACTACGGCGGCTGGGCTCTGCGGTTCGATACGCCGGCCATGTCCCGTATCACCACGGGCCCGCGGAACCGCCATGAACCGTCGACGGCTTCGCTCCGTGGGACAGCCAGCCCCTTCTTTTACATTGTCAAATCTATATAGTCGCGCGTATGCTTCTCTTGTGACGGAACGCAGCGACGCACTCGGCGAGGCCCTGTTCGCACTGTCCGCAGGCACGATTCGCCGTCGAAACCGGACCCTCAGCCTGACTGCCGGGTCGACGCTGGCCACCCTCGAGCGGACCGGCCCGCGGCGGCTGACCGATCTGGCCATGAACGGAGAAGTGACCCAGCCGTCGATGACCGTTCTGGTCAATCAGCTCGTGGAGCTGGGCCTTGCCGAGCGCCGCCGCGACCCGGTTGACGCCCGCGTGGTCCTGGTGGCCATCACCCGGGACGGGCGGCAGCAGCTTCGCGACATGCGCCGCGCCGGTGCATCGCTGTTGACCGAGTTGATCGACAAGCTTCCCGAGCCGGATCAGCGCGCACTCGCTGCGGCCCTCCCGGCCCTCCGCCGCCTGGTCGACCTCGTCGCCGAAAGCCAGGGCGGCCAGCCGGGTCACCCGCCGTCCACCGACATGAGGTGATCGCGATGACACAAGACACTGAGTTCGGGCGGTCGCGGGATGCCGCGAGCCGGACCGATGCGGCGGCGCGGGTGATCGTCGTCGCGGTGGACGGTTCGCCGACCAGCTGGGATGCGTTCGCGTGGGCGGCCGGCGTGGCGGCCCGCGGCAACGCCAAGCTGGTGGCAGTCCATGTCATGCCCTTGACCGAGCCCGCGGCCGCGTTCGGTGTGCCGTTCGACTACGCCGGCGTGGAGACCGCCCGACAGGAGGTCGCCGCCGAATTGAAGGACGAGGCGGTCCGGCGCGCCGGTGAGGTGGGCGTGCCCGTCAGCTTCGTCATCGAATACGGCGATGTCACCCACGCCGTCACCGAGGTCGCACGCAGCGTGCACGCCGAGCTGGTCGTGGTCGGCCGGTCGGCGAAGATGCTGCACCGCTTCGCCGGTTCGCTCAGCCACCGGCTCACCTGCCGCAATGACGCACCCGTCGTCGTGGTCGTGCCCTGAGCACGCCACCACCTGCAACCGGAGGAAAAGGACTCGTGTCCGAACACGCATCTACCGGAAACCCGTTCAAGCAGCCGAAGGCGGTGTGGGCGGTCGCGTTCGCGTGCGTCATCTCCTTCATGGGCATTGGCCTGGTCGACCCGATCCTGCCCTCGCTGGCCGGCAAGCTGCACGCGAGCCCGAGCCAGGTCGAGCTGCTCTTCACCAGCTACCTCGTCGTCACAGCCGTCATGATGCTGGTCACCGGCTGGGTGTCGAGCCGGATCGGCGCCAAGCGAACGCTGATCACCGGGCTGGTGCTCATCGTCGTCTTCGCCGCGCTGGCCGGTACGGCGGGGAGCATCAACGGCATCATCGACTTCCGGGCCGGCTGGGGGTTGGGCAACGCGCTGTTCATCGCCACGTCCCTGGCGGTGATCGTCGCGTCGGCCAGCGGCGGCTTCGCCGGCGCGATCGTGTTGTACGAGACGTCGCTCGGCATCGGCATCGCCACCGGACCCCTGCTCGGGGGGCTGCTCGGCAACATCAGCTGGCGCGGCCCGTTCTTTGGCGTCGCGGCCCTCATGGGGCTCTCGCTGATCGCGACACTGGTGCTGCTGCCGAAGACGCCCGCACCCACCCGGCGCGAGAGCATCACCGAACCGATCAAGGCGCTCCGGCACCGCAGCCTCGCCACCACCAGCGTCGTCGGCCTGCTCTACAACTGGGGTTTCTTCACCCTGCTCGGCTACTCCCCGTTCCTGATGCATCTCTCGCCGCTGCGCCTCGGCGCGGTCTTCTGCGGCTGGGGCGTCCTCGTCGCCATCTTCGCCGTCTTCGCCGCGCCCCAGCTCAAGGCCCGCTTCGGAACCCCCCGCACCCTCTACGTCAACTTCGCCCTGCTCGCCGCCGACCTCGCCGTCATCGGCATCTGGCCGGGGCGGCCGGCCGTGGTCATCGCGGCCGTGATCGTCGCCGGCGCGTTCCTCGGGGTGAACAACACGCTCGTCACCACCGCGGTGATGAGCATCGCCCCGGTCGAACGTCCCGTCGCCTCGGCAACCTACGGCTTCGTCCGGTTCATCGGTGGCGGGCTGGCTCCGTACGCGGCCGCCAAGCTGGTCGAGCACTCCAACACGCACGTTCCCTTCCTGATCGGCACGGGTACGGTGCTGGCCGCCGCGCTCGTGCTCAGCACCGTGCACCGCGCGCTCGACGCGGCAGACCGGGGTGAGATCGCGCAACCCGAGCTCAACGACCTCGATCGGCTCGAGCGCGAGGACGAGCTGCAGATCGGCGCCGGCCTCGGCAACGTCGAGTAGCCACCAGTTGGTGAGTCACGCATCGAGGTGCGGGTACCGGTAGTCGTGCACCGGCAGGTGATTGCGCTTGATCGAGCGCGGGCTGGCGAAGCGGATCATGTTCCAGACCGTCCCGGCCTTGTCGTTCGTCCCGGACGCGCGGGCGCCGCCGAAGGGCTGCTGGCCGACGACGGAGCCGGTCGGCTTGTCGTTGACGTAGAAGTTGCCGGCCGCGTAGCGCAGCGCGTCGTTCGCCTGCCGGACTGCTGCTTCATCAGAGGCGAAGACCGCTCCGGTGAGGCCGTACGGCGTCGACTCGTCGACCAGCGCCAGCGTCTGCTCCCAGTCGGCGTCTTCGTAGACGTAGGTGGTCAACACCGGCGCGAACAGCTCCTGGGTGATGAACGGCGAGTGGGGGTCTGCCACCTCGAGCACCGTCGGGTCGACGAACCAGCCGGTCGAGTCGTCGGTGTCGCCGCCGACGACGACAAGGCCTTCGGCGCGCGCGCGGGCAAGAGCCGCCACGTGCTTGGCGTGCTGGCGGGCGTTGATCACCGCACCGACGTAGGTCTCCGGCTCGGTCGGGTCGCCGACGACCATCGACTCGGTGAGCGCGACGAGCCGCTCCTTCAGCGCCGGCCACAGCGAGCGCGGCGCGTACAGGCGCGACGCCGCG
>JAVHVL010000579.1:0-8901 GCA_032160565.1 Pseudonocardiales bacterium
CACCGTCCCCGACGGGTCACGCCACGCCTCCGCTGTGGCCTCGCCGAGCACGCTCTTGAGCAGCCGCCCCGCCGTCCACGGGACGGTGGCCACCGTGGGGATGCCGAGGCGCTCGTACACCTCTGCGCGCTTCGGGTCGTAGATGCGGGCGACCACCCTGGAGACGCCGAACGTCTCGCGAGCGACCCGCGCGGCGATGATGTTGGAGTTGTCGCCGCTGCTCACTGCCGCGAAGGCGCTGGCCTGCTCGATGCCGGCCTCGATGAGGGTCTCCCGGTCGAATCCGATCCCGGTGACCTGCTTGGCGGAGAAGTTCTCGCCCAGCCGCCGGAACGCCAGGTGGTCCTGGTCGATGATCGCGATGGAGTGCTCGAGCCGCGCGAGGTTGTGCGCGAGGGATGCGCCGACCCGGCCGCAACCCATGATGACGATGTGCACGGGAGGCACATCTCCTTTCGACGCGAGTCCTCGCGCAGCGCGATCCGGAAGGCCGGCGCTGGCGGCCCTGGCATGTCCAGCCTGCGAGACGCTACACAACCCGAGGGAGCGCCGCGACGACGCCGCGCGCGAGCGCGGACCCCGCCGCCGTATTGTGCGCCACGTGGCGGTTATGACCCGGGTCCTCAAGCGACTCATCATCGGCAGCCCGGTCAGGTCGGAGCTCGCCGGCCACACCGTGCTCCCGAAGCGGCTGGCGCTGCCCATCTTTGCCAGCGACGCGCTCTCCAGTGTCGCGTACGCCACCCAGGAAATCCTGCTGGTGCTCACCCTGGCCGGCACGGCATACCTCTTCCTCGCGCCCTGGGTGGCCTTCGCGGTGGTGGTGCTCATGGCGGCCGTCGTCGCGTCATACCGGCAGCTGGTCAGGGCCTACCCGACCGGCGGCGGCGACTACGAGGTCGCTACCAAGAACATCGGCAAGCCCGCCGGTGTGATCGTCGCGAGCGCGCTGCTCGTCGACTACGTGATGACGGTGGCGGTCTCCGTGTCCTCCGGCGTCGACAACATCATCTCGGCAGCGCCGTCGCTGCATCAGCATCGCGTGCAGATGGCGCTGATCTTCGTGGCTCTGCTCGCGGCGGTGAACCTGCGCGGGCTGCGTGAGGCGGGGATGGCCTTCGCGGCGCCCACCTACCTGTTCGCGACCGGCGTCTTCATCATGGTCGGCACCGGACTGCTCCGGGTGGTCGTGGGTGACGCCCCGGTGGCCGAGAGCGCGAAGTACGGCATCGTCGTGCACCACGGCTACGGCTCCCTCAGCTTCCTCGCCTTGATGTTCTTCACGCTGCGCGCCTTCTCCTCCGGCTGCACGGCGCTCACCGGTGTGGAGGCGATCGCGAACGGGGTGCCGGCGTTCAAGCCGCCCAAGGCGAAGAACGCGCAGCTGACCCTCGTCGCGATGGGGGCGATGGCGGTGTCGATGTTCGTCGGCCTCACCGCGCTGGCACTGATCACCAAGGTGCACATCACCGACCCGACCACGAACAGTTGCGAGCTGATCAGCGTGCCGAACTGCGCACTCACGCCGCAGCGCACGGTCATCGCCCAGGTGGCGGGGGCTGTCTTCGGCGGTCCGCACTCCCTCGGCTTCTTCTACATCCAGGCCACGACGGCTCTCATCCTCGTGCTCGCGGCGAACACCGCGTTCAACGGCTTCCCGCTGCTCGGGGCCATCCTCGCCCAGGACAAGAACCTGCCCAACCAGTTGAAGAACCGCGGCGACCGGCTCGCCTACAGCAACGGCATCCTGATGCTGGCGATCGTCGCCGGGCTGCTGATCTTCATCTACAAGGCCGACGTGACCCGCCTCATCCAGCTGTACATCATCGGCGTGTTCACCTCGTTCACGCTCGGGCAGAGCGGCATGGTCCGGCATTGGAACCGCGCCTTGCGCACCGAGCGGGACCCCGCCGAGCGGCGCAGGATCATGCGCTCCCGTGCCATCAACGGATTCGGGGCCAGCTTCGCCGGTGTCGTGCTGGTGATCGTCATCATCACCAAGTTCACCAAGGGCGCCTATCTGGTGCTCATTGCGATGCCCATCCTCTACGCGATCATGCGGGGCATCAACAAGCACTACACCCGCGTGGCGCAGGAGCTCGCCAGTGACGAGGTGGGGTTGGTCCTCCCCGCGCGCAACCACGTCGTGGTCCTCGTCTCGAAGCTGCACAAGCCGACGCTGCGGGCGCTGGCCTTCGCGCGCGCCACCCGGCCGGACAGCCTCACCGCATTGACGGTCAACACGAACGACGAGGACACCCGGGCGTTGCTCGCCGAGTGGGAACGCCACGAAATGCCGGTGAGCCTCACGGTCCTCGAGTCGCCCTACCGCGAGGTCACCAAGCCGATCATCAGTTTCGTGAAACAGCTACGGGCCGATCGGCCGCGCGACGTCGTGAACGTCTTCATCCCGGAGTACGTGGTGGGGCACTGGTGGGAGCAGTTGCTGCACAACCAGTCGGCCCTGCGGCTGAAGGGGCGGCTGCTGTTCCAGCCGGGTGTGATGGTCACCAGCGTGCCGTGGCAGCTGGATTCGACTGCCGGCATGACGGACGGCAGCGGTGCGGTGCGCACCCTCACGGACAAGCCGACGCTCGATTCGACTCCCTCCGTGCCCGGTGCCTGAAACTCCCACATTGCTCGGCGCGCTCCTCGAGCTGGAGGTGGGCGCACCCGCGCACGGTGGCTTCTGCGTCGCGCGGCACGAGGGTCGCGTCGTCTTCGTGAGGCACGCCCTTCCCGGCGAGCGGGTCCTGACCCGGGTCACCGAGGATCACGGCGGCTCGTACTGCCGCGGGGATGCCGTGGAGATCCGCGTCGCCTCACCCGAGCGCGTCGAAGCACCGTGTCCGCATGCGCGCCCCGGGCGTTGCGGTGGTTGCGACTGGCAACACGCCTCCACCGCGGCTCAGCTGGAGTTGAAGGCGACCGTCGTCCGCGAGCAGTTCAGCCGCCTCGCCGGGCTGGACGTCAGCGAATTGTTCGCGGGCGTCGAGCCGCTCGGCGGCGGAGGGCTGCTCGGCTGGCGTACCCGGATCACCTTCGCGGTGTCAGCCGACGGCCGACCGGGGCTGCATCGCCACCGCTCGCACGAGATCGAGCCCATCGAGGAGTGCCCGATCGGCGTCGCCGGCGTCGGGGACTCCCCGGTTCTGGCGCGGCGGTGGAGCGGCGTGACCGGTGTGGAGGTCGCCCGGGGCGAGGACGCCGTGAGCGTGCTGGCGCACCGCCCTGGCCCCGGGCGGCAGGCGCGGGGCAGGCGCCCGCCGGACCGGGTCGAGCTCGTCGAGGGGCCCGCGCGCCTCACCCAGCGCGTGGGGGCTCGCTCCTTCACGGTCGCGGCCGGCGGCTTCTGGCAGGTACATCCACTGGCGGCGCAGGCGTTCACCGAAGCGCTGCTCGAAGCCGTGCAGCCACAACCCGGGGAGACGGTGCTCGACTTGTACTGCGGCGCCGGCGCGCTCACCGCGGCTCTCGCGGACGCCGTCGGGCCGATGGGGCGGGTCGTCGGGGTGGAGTCCTCACGCCAGGCGGTGGCCGACGCGCAGGACAACCTCGCCGACCTGTCATGGGCGGAGGTTCGCAAGGCGCGAGTTGATGCCGGCGTGATCGCGGCACTCGGCGTCCGCCCGGACGTGCTCACCCTGGACCCGCCCCGCGCCGGCGCCGGCCGCGACGTCATGACGGCGGCACTTCAGTTGCGCCCGGGCGTGCTGGGCTACGTGGCCTGCGATCCGGCCGCGCTCGGCCGCGACGTCCGGGTCGCGGTCGAGGCCGGCTGGCGCCTGACCGGGCTGCGGGCGTTCGACGCGTTCCCCATGACGCACCACGTGGAGTGTGTCGCGCGCCTCCTTCCGCCCGCACCGGCTCGCGAAACAACGCCGTGAGGCGACTCGGCGAGGGCCCCGACCGGTACGATTTCGCCCTGTGACACCCGTTCTCGGCCGGTTGGCCTCGCCCGCTGACCTGCGCGCCCTCAGCGGCGACGAGCTCGCGCTCCTGTCCGCCGAGATCCGCGACCTGCTTGTGCAGACGGTCTCGCGGACCGGCGGCCATCTCGGACCCAACCTGGGTGCCGTCGAACTCACCATCGCGCTGCATCGCGCCTTCGATTCGCCCACCGAGCCGATCCTGTTCGACGTGGGGCACCAGGCGTACGTGCACAAGATCCTCACCGGCCGCGCCGATCAGATGGCGACGCTGCGGCAGACCGGCGGCCTGTCCGGATATCCGAGCCGGGCGGAGAGCGCGCACGACTGGATCGAGAACTCGCACGCGTCCACCGCGCTGTCCTACGCCGACGGGCTGGCGAAGGCGTTCGCCGTCCGTGCCGAGGACCGCCCCGTGGTCGCGGTGGTCGGTGACGGCGCACTCACCGGCGGCATGTGCTGGGAGGCGCTGAACACCATCGCCGGCGCCGATCGTCCGGTGGTCATCGTCGTCAACGACAACGGCCGCTCCTACTCACCGACCGCGGGCGGGCTGGCGGAGCACCTCGCCAGGCTGCGGCTGCGCCCCGGCTACGAGAGAATGCTCGGCCAGGTCAAGGGCGCGCTCGGCCGCACGCCGATCGTCGGGCCGCCGCTCTACGACGCGCTGCACGGCGTCAAGCGCGGCATCAAGGACCTGCTCGCGCCGCAGGGCATGTTCGAGGATCTAGGGCTGAAGTACCTCGGGCCGGTCGACGGCCACGACATCGCGGCGATGGAGCAGGCCTTCCATCTGGCGCGCGGCTTCCACGGCCCCGTCCTCGTGCACTGCGTCACCCGTAAGGGCTACGGCTACGCGCCGGCCGAGAACGACGAGGCCGATCAGATGCACCAGTCGCGGGGCTTCGATCCGGCGACCGGGTTGGCCAGCGCCTCCGGAGGCCGCACCTGGACCGGCGTGTTCTCCGACGAGATCGTGCGGCTGGGGGAGCGGCGCGCCGACGTCGTCGCCATCACCGCCGCCATGTGCGACCCGACCGGCCTGGGGGAGTTCGGCCGGCGGTTCCCGGATCGGCTCTACGACGTGGGCATCGCCGAGCAGCACGCCGTAGCGTCCGCCGCGGGGCTGGCGTCCGGCGGGCTGCATCCCGTCGTGGCGGTCTATGCCACGTTCCTCAACCGCGCGTTCGACCAACTGCTGATGGACGTGGCCCTGCACGAACTGCCGGTCACCGTCGTCCTCGACCGAGCCGGGATCACCGGCGACGACGGCGCCAGCCACAACGGCATGTGGGACCTCGCCGTGCTCGGCGTCGTGCCCGGTCTGCGGATCGCCGCTCCGCGCGACGAGCCGACCCTGCGCGCGGAGCTCAACGAGGCCGTCGCGCATGCGTCGGGCCCGACCGTGGTTCGGTTCCCGAAGACCCCGCTGGGCCGGGACATCCCCGCGCTGCGCCAGGTCGGCGGCGTCGACGTCCTCGCCGAGCCCGGTGGCGACGACGACGTGGACGTCCTGGTCGTTGCGGTGGGTGGGCTGGCCGGCGATGTGTTGGAGGCCGGGCACGCGGTGCGCCAGGCCGGCTATACGGTGCGGGTCGTCGACCCCCGCTGGGTGACTCCGGTCGATCCGTCGCTGCTGGAACTGGCCGCACACGCCCGGCTCGTCGTCACCGTCGAGGACGGCATCGTCGTGGGCGGTGTCGGGTCGCGGCTGTCGCAGGCTGTCCGGGAAGCCGGGCTCGACGTCGCGACTCGCGAGATCGGAATCCCCAGGAAATTCCTGCCGCATGGCAAGGTAACCGACGTGCGAACCTGGGTCGGTCTGACCGTTCCGGACATCGGGCGGCGCATCGTTGAGTGGTCGGCGCTCGTTCAAGTGGGTAGTGACCCGGGCGGCGACGTCCCGGCCGAACGCCGCTCGAGCGAGCTCGACGGCGATTGACTCATTGGACAGGCCAGGAGGCTGACGACATGCGGATCCTCGTCGTTGAGGACGAAGTGCAACTCGCAGAGGCGGTTGCGCGCGGGCTGCGCCGGGAGGGCATGGCCGTCGATGTCGCGACGGACGGTGACGACGGATACCGCAAGGCTGCGCTCACGAGATACGACGTCGTGGTGCTCGACCGCGACCTGCCGGGAATGTCCGGCGACGAGATCTGCCGCCGGCTCTCCGACGAGGGCGTGTTGACCCGCGTCATGATGCTCACCGCCAGCGGCACCGTCGAGGACAAGGTCTCCGGCCTCGCGCTCGGCGCCGACGACTACCTGGCGAAGCCGTTCGCGTTCGCCGAGCTGGTGGCCCGCGTCCGCGCGCTGGGGCGCCGGACTACCCCCGCGGCGCCACCGGTGCTGTCGGCGGGCGACATCGAGCTGGACTCCTCCAAGCGCACGGTCAGCCGTGGCGGTGAGCTGATCGATCTCACCCGCAAGGAGTTCGGTGTGCTCGAGACGTTGCTGATGGCGCAAGGCGCCGTGGTCAGCAGCGAGGAGCTGCTGGACCGGGTGTGGGACGAGAACGCCGACCCGTTCACGACCACCGTCCGGGTCACGATGATGACGTTGCGACGCAAGCTCGGCGAGCCCCCGATCATCGACACCGTCGTCGGATCCGGCTACCGAATCGACCCCGCGGCGCTCGCGCACGTGGACGAAGGAGTTGGGAACGTTTCGTGAGGCTATTCCGCCCGACGCTGCGCATTCGCATGGCGTTGCTTTATGGCGGACTGGTACTTCTGGTCGGCGTCTCGCTGCTGTTCACGTCCATCGTCCTGCTGGACCGCTCGATCGCGCGCCTGCCCTTCTTCAACACCGTCGGCCGGGTCACGCTGACCGACCAGTCCGGCCGGGTCCAGGACATCAACCCGAGCGCGATCGGCGAGCAGGCCCGTAAGACCTCGGTCGACTACCTGCTGCACACCGGCCTGATCTACTTCGGCATCATCGTGGTGATCGGCACGACCGGCGGATACCTGCTCGCGAAGCAGGCGCTGCGCCCGATCGCCAAGCTGACCCACACCGCGCAGCAGCTGTCCACCGACACCCTCGACCAGCGGATCAACTTGGGTGGCCCCGACGACGAGCTGCGCGAGCTCGCCGACACCTTCGACGAGATGCTCGGCCGCCTCGACGCGGCGTTCGACAGCCAGCGGCTCTTCGTCGCCAACGCCAGCCATGAGTTGCGGACGCCCCTGTCGGTCATCCGTACCGAGCTCGAGGTGACCCTCGCCGACCCCCACGCCGACGCCGTCGAGCTGCGGCGCATGGGGGAGGTGGTCGAGAGTGCGGCGGAGCGCGCGCAGCGGCTGGTCGCCTCGCTGCTCACCCTCGCGCGGCTGCAGGCCGTAGGGCGCGGCGAGCTCGAGGTCACCGAGCCGGTGGACCTCGCCAAGCTGGTGCCCAGCGTGTTGGACGCCGTGGAGGCCGAGGCGAAGGAGAAGGAGCTCACCGTCGAGACCGAGGTGGAGCCGGCGGCGACCATCGGCGACCCCCGCCTGCTGGAGCGTCTGGTGGGCAACCTCGTCGAGAACGCGATCCGGCACAACGTGCCTGGCGGTTGGCTACGGGTGACTACCGGTGAGACCGCTGAGCGGGTGTGGTTGCACGTGTCCAACGGCGGCCAGGTGATCCCGTCGGAGGATGTCGACCGGCTGTTCGAGCCGTTCCGACGCGGCGGCAAGCTGCGCACCGCGACGCGGGGCGCCGGCCTCGGGCTGGCGATCGTGCGGCTCATCGTCGAGGCGCATCACGGACGGCTGCAGGCCGCGGCGCCGCCGTTCGGTGGCCTTGCCATCCGTATCGAGTTGCCGCGCTACCAGCAGCCGCGGCGGCACCCGCAGCCCGCCACCGAGGCTGCTGCCTGACTTCTGGTCCGGTTCCCCGTCGAGTGACGGATTTTCATGATCAGAGACGGCAGATTCTCCGTCACTCGACCGCGGATTCTCCGTCACTCGACCGCGGATCCGTCACTCGGGGACGGACGCCACGCCGCGCTCGAGGAACCGTTTGCCGGTCACCCGCTCGCTGATTCCGGTGCGGTCCAGCAGTGGGGTCAGGCCGCCGTTCCAGAACGAGAAGCCCGCGCCGGTGATCATCGCCAGATCGAGGTCCTGCGGTGCGATCGCGACGCCCTCGTCGAGCATCAGCCGCGCCTCCTCGGCCAGCGCCGACAGGATGCGCGTGCGCACCTGCTCGGCGGACAGCACGAGCGGGTCGGCCGGCGCCGCGAACAACTCGGCCAGGTCTGGGTCGAGCTGCTGCACGCCGCCGCCCCAGGTGTAGATACCAGGCTTCTTCGCCTCGACGATCTTGCGGAGGTTCTCCGACACGTAGAACCGGTCGCCGAACGCCCCGTGCAGCGTCTCGGAGTTGTGCAGGGCGATCGCCGGCCCGACGAGGGCCAGCAGCACGAACGGCGGCATGGGTGCCAGCCCGGCAAGGGAGGAGTCGGCCACCTCGATCGGGGTGCCCTCGTCGACCACCCGGCTGATCTCACCCATGAACCGGCCGAGCAGCCGGTTGACGATGAAGGACGGGGCGTCCTTCACCAGGATGGCCGTCTTCTTCAGCGACTTCGCCGCGGCGAACGCGGTGGCCAGCGTCGGGTCGTCCGTGCGCTCGCCCTTCACGATCTCCAGCAACGGCATGACGGCCACCGGGTTGAAGAAGTGGAAGCCGACGAGCCGCTCGGGGTTCTTCAGCTCACCGGCCATCTCGGTGATCGACAGCGACGAGGTGTTCGTCGCGAGGACGGCGTCCGGCTTGACGTACTCCTCGAGTTCGGCGAAGACCGCCTTCTTGATCTTGATCTCCTCGAACACCGCCTCGATGACGAAGTCGGCGTCGGCAAACGCGTCCTTGGTCAACGATCCGCTGACGAGCGCCTTGAGCCGGTTGGCCTTGTCCGGGCTGAGCCGCCCCTTTGCGAGCAGTTGATCGATCTCGCCGTGCACGTAGCCGACGCCGTTGTCCAGCC
>JAVHVL010000610.1:0-6674 GCA_032160565.1 Pseudonocardiales bacterium
CCGGCGTCGTGTTCGTCGAGGTCGACGAGGACACCACCGCGTACGAGGGGGGCCACATCCCCGGCGCCGTCCGGATCGACTGGAAGACCGAGCTGCAGGACCAGGTCCGCCGTGACTTCGTCAACAAGGAACAGTTCGAGGCGCTGCTGTCCGCCAAGGGCATCGCCAACGACGACACGATCGTCCTCTACGGAGGCAACAACAACTGGTTCGCCGCGTACGCGTACTGGTACTTCAAGCTGTACGGCCACGACAACGTAAAGCTGCTCGACGGCGGCCGCAAGAAGTGGGAGCTCGACGGCCGCGAGCTGTCCAAGGAGCCCGTCTCCCGCCCGGCCACCTCGTACACCGCCAAGGAGCAGGACCTCTCGATCCGCGCCTTCCGCGACGAGGCCATCGCCGCGATCGGTCAGAAGAACCTGATCGACGTCCGCTCACCCGACGAGTTCTCCGGCAAGCTGCTCGCCCCCGCGCACCTGCCGCAGGAGCAGTCGCAGCGCGGCGGCCACATCCCGACGGCGCTGAACGTGCCGTGGAGCAAGGCGGCCAACGAGGACGGCACGTTCAAGTCCGACGACGACCTGCGCACGCTGTACGTACAGGAGGCGGGGCTCGACGAGGGGCGCGACACGATCGCGTACTGCCGCATCGGCGAGCGCTCCAGCCACACGTGGTTCGCGCTGCACGAGCTGCTGGGCCACCAGAACGTCAAGAACTACGACGGCTCGTGGACCGAGTACGGCTCGCTGGTCGGCGTACCGATCGAGAAGGGTGCCTGACATGTGCGGAGCTCCGGCCCAGACCCCGTCCCTGCCCGCCGGAATCGACCTCACCAAGGAGACGGTGATCTTCGGCGTCGTCTCTTCCGGTGCGGCGCCGGTGCCGGGGGCGTACGTCCGCCTCCTCGACGGCACGGGCGAGTTCACCGCGGAGGTCGTCACGTCGGCGACGGGTGACTACCGGTTCTTCGCCGCACCGGGCGAGTGGACGCTCTCGGTGCTGCACCGCGATGGCTCGGTCCGCAAGTCCGTGCATGCGCTCGAGCCCGGCCTGACCGAGGTCCCGCTCCAGCTCGCCTGACGCTCAGTTCGGCCCCCACCGTCGAGTGACGTATCTCCAAGATCAAAGACGGCAGAATCGCCGTCACTCGGTGTGGAGATCCGTCACTCGACACGGGGGACGCCGTCAGTAGACGAGCGCCTGCACGCCCTCGCCGAGGATCTCGCCCACGAACGACGCGCTGCCGGCGATCACGGCACCGGCAATCAGGTCGGTGTCGGCGATGCCGCGGCGCGCGGCGCACTGCGTGCACACCGTGAGCGCACCGCCGGCGAGCACCGCGTCGCGCAGCTCGGCCAGCGGCGCGGCGTGCGGCAGCTCGAACGCCTCGGCCCGGCCGGGCACGGCCAACCAGGTCGCCTCGCCGGTCAGCCACAGTGAGACGGCGGCGCCGGCGGCGAGGGCGGTGGCGGCCACTGTGAACGCCTGCGAGCACCGTTCCGGGTCGTCGGCGCCTGCGGTGCACTTCACGACGAGTTGCCGGCTGTTCATCGATGTCATGCGGATATCCTGCCTGGCATGGAAGCCACCTACCTCGTCATCCTGATCGTGACGTTCCTCGGGATCGGTGCGCTCGCCCTCTACATCCTCGCCAAGCTGTTCGCCGGACAGCGTTGAGCGACCTCCCGGTCCCGGACACCGGCGACCTGCGCAGTGGCGCGCCGCTGCACGACAACCTGCTCACCCTGCTGCCCCTCGTCGGAACGTGGCGTGGCGGCGGGACCGGAGTCGTGGCGTCCAGCGGGGCGGAGTTCGCGTACGGGCAGCAGCTCAGCTTCGTCCACGACGGCCGCCCGTTCCTCGCCTACGAGTCGCGCTCATGGCTGGTGGACGCCCACGGCTCGCCCATCCGGCAGGCCTGGCGCGAATCGGGGTTCTGGCGCCCCGGCGCCGACCCGGACGACCTCGAGGTCATGATCGCGTCGAACACCGGGCAGGTGCTGCTGTACACCGGCAGGTCGGACGGCCTGCGCTGGGAGGTCGCCACGTCGCTGGCTGCGCACGCGCCGTCGGCCAGCGGCGTCGACGGGGAGCGGCGGCTGTACGCCCTCGTCGGCGGGGAGCTGGGCTACGCCACGGAGCTCGCCCCGGAGGGGGCGCCGTACGCCGCGCACCTCAACGCCCGCCTGTCGCGGGTGGCCTGAACGGTGCTCAGCTGACCGGTACTCAGGTGGTTGGCAGCGGCTCGTCCGGATCCAGCGCCCGCCCTAGCCCGCGCACGGTGTGGTCGAGGATGAGCCAGACCTGATCGGTGAGCGCCCCGGTCAGGTCCGCGCGTGGCACCTCGGGGTGCTCCAGCCACCAGGCGGCCGTCGCATCGACCATCCCGACCACGCCGATGATCAGCCGCTCGGCCGGCCAGGTGTCGATCTCGAACAGTCGCATGTATCGCGCCAGCACCCCGGTGAGCTCGTTGGCGAAGGCGGCCTTCGCGTCGTCCACGGCCGGCGAACCGGTGGCGTTCACCGCGTAGGCGTGCTGCGCCAGGAACCGGTACAGGTTCGGGTGCGCCTCCACCCAGCCGAGGTGCTGGTCGATCGCGCCGCTGATGATCTCGCGCGCCGAACCACCGCCTGCCAGACCCGCGCGGATCTGCTGGCCGATCTGGTTCGCGACGTGCCGGGAGACGGCCAGGTCGAGGGCCTGCTTGCCCTCGAAGTGCCGGTAGACATGGGTGCGCGGCACGCCGGCCAGCTCCGCGATCTGCCCGGTGAGGGCCTCGGGGCCGTACCTCTCGATGGCCGCGATGGCCGCATTGATGATCGTGAGCCGGCGCTCGCGGCGGTGCGGGTCCCACCGCGTCGATCGCCCGTCGCGCGCCTGCTCCGTCATGCGCCGAGCGTATCGGCCACGCACGACGGCAGCCGACCGCTCTGATCCGGGGCCGGACATGGATCGGCCCCCGAGCCTTGTCCGCCTGGGCGGGTCGGCTGGACGGGCCGACGACTCGGGGGCCGGGTAGCTGCCTGGTAGTGCTCGCCGCCGTATCGACGGCGCGGGCATTGCCACGCAGGTCCGTTGCTCAACAGCGGCTAGCTGGCAGCCACCTCACGTGTCCGAAGAATACTCAACTCGGGACCACCTCCTTCCTCGTGTACGGCCACCGTACGACGCGAATCGGGCGGAGGCAACGTGGTTAACCGAAGCCCGCGAGTCGTCGGATTTCCGCGTTGAGCGTGGCGTCGCGGCTGCGGTCCTTCCCATCCAGTGCGACGACGTCGACCGGGCCGCGGACGCTGCCGATCAGCCACAGCGCATCGGCGGCGTGCAGGTCGGCAACCGCCGCGGAGCTGCCCGCAGTGCCCCACCCCGCCAAGGCGGCGCGGGAGAACAGCAACTGCTGCGTGGTGCCGCCGAGGATGCCGTTGGCACCGGGCGGCGGGGAGTACAGGGTGCGGCCGACGGACCACACCACCGAGCTGGTCGGCGATTCCAGCACCTGCCCGTCCGAACTGACGAAGATCACGTCGTCGGCGCCGCGCCGCTGCGCCTCCCGCTGAGCGGCCATGTTGACCGCGTACGAGAGCGTCTTGACGCCGCCGAGCAGCCACGGGGCGTCGGTGAATGCGTCGGCTGCCATGCCGCGGGACAGCGTGACCACGCGCAACCCGTCGCGCCGCTGGCGGGGGTAGTCCTGCGGCAGCGGGCTGACGGTGAGCAGCCCGACGGGTGGCCCGCCGTCCACGGTGCCGCGGGTGAGGATGAGCTTCATCGCCGCCTCGCCCTGCTCGCGCCACGCGGCGCAGGCCTGGCCGACCAGCGAGCGCCAGGCGGCCGCCTCGAACGGGAGCTCCAGCGCCTCGGCGGAGCGGGCCATGCGCGCCAGATGCGCGCCGAGCTTGTCCACGGCGCTCACGCCGGCAGCGGTCGTGACGATCCGGCAGCCCTCGAAGCAGCCGTCGCCCCGCGTCAGCCCGAGGTCGTCGGCATGCAGGACGGGTCGGTCCCGATCGACGAGTCCGGTGCCCAGTACCCCGAGCAGCCGCACCGTCACGGCCCCAGGCTACCTACGATGGTGATGATGACCGATCACCCGACCCCCGGCTCGGCGCCTGATCTTGCGACGGCGCTGCGCACCCGTGGCCTGCGCATGACCCCCCAGCGCGAGCAGGTGCTGGAGGCCGTCCGCAGCCTCGGGCACGCGACGCCGGAGCAGATCAGCGAGGCCGTGGCGGGCGTGGACGTCACCACGGTCTATCGCAATCTGGAGCTGCTCGAGGAGCTCGGCCTGGTGCGGCACACGCACCTCGGCCACGGTGCGCCCGCGTACCGCCCGGCCGACGACGACCACGTGCACGTGGTGTGCCATGTCTGCGGCAGCGTCGTCGATGCACCCCCGGACCTCGTCGACGCGCTCGCGCGGCGGCTCGAGCAGGAGCGCGGCTTCACCCTCGACCGGTCGCATTTCACCGTGTTCGGCCGGTGCGGGGCATGCGGCGCCCAGGAACAAATCCCCGGCAGCGGGCGCTGACACCGATGATGAGCACCGACCTGCACGGCGCAGTCCACTCCGAGGGGCTGGACGCAGCGGTCGCCTGGCACTACGGCGACCCGCTGCGCGAACAGCGCGCCCTCGCGACCCGAGCCGGTGTGATCGACCGCAGCAATCGTGACGTGCTCGTGGTCGGCGGCGAGGATCGGCTGAGCTGGCTGCATTCCATCTGCTCGCAGCACGTCGAGCACCTCGGCGACGGCGACGCCACCGAGTCGCTGGTGCTCTCGCCGCACGGTCACGTCGAGCAGCACTGGCAGGTCACCGAGCTGGGCGGGGCGGTGTGGCTGGACACCGAACCGGGCGCTGCCGGCGACGTGCTCGGCTACCTGCAGATGATGCGCTTCCTGAAGCGCGTGGAGCCGGCTGACGTCTCTGCGGAGTGGGCGGTCGTGTCCCTCGTAGGCCCGGCGACTGCAGACATCCTGATCTCGGCCGGGCTGCCCGTACCGGAGCGGGCGCGCGCCGTGCCGCTGGGCGGCGGGGGTGCCGTTCCGCTGGGCGGCGGGGGTGCCGTGCCGCTGGGCGGCGGGGGGTTCGTGCGGCGCATGCCCTGGCCGGCCGGCGACGCCGTCGATCTGCTCGTGCCCCGCTCCTCCGTGGCGGCCACGGTCGATGCACTTCATGCCGCCGGTGCCGAGTTGGCCGGCCTGTGGGCGTTCGAGGCGATGCGGGTCGAGGCGCGCCGTCCCCGACTGCGGTTCGAGACAGACCACCGCACGATCCCGCACGAGGTCGGCTGGATCGGGTCGGCCGTGCATCTGGAGAAGGGCTGCTACCGCGGGCAGGAGACGGTCGCCCGCGTCCAGAATCTGGGCAAGCCGCCACGCCGCCTGGTACTGCTGCACCTGGCTGGAGAGTCGGACGTGCTCCCGCCGCCCGGCACGCCGGTCGAGCTGGACGGCCGAACCGTGGGCTTCCTCGGCACCGCGGTCCACCACTACGAGCTCGGCCCGATCGCACTGGCGGTGGTGAAGCGGTCTCTCGCCGCGGACGCCGCGTTGACCGTCGCCGGCTCAGCCGTTTCCGTGGATGCCGGCTGACAACTGCGCGTAACGTCGCGAATCAGCGCATTGCGGGTTAAGTCCGCCCGCCGGCCAGACGCCCGCCCGCCAGTGAAATTCGGCGCTGATCGTAACGAATCGTCATCCGCCGCGTTGATCTCGGTAACCAGCGACGTGGAGGGTGACATGAAGACCGGACGGCTGCTCATCGCAGCTCTGCTGACCACTCTGTTCGCCCTCGTGGCGGGGCCGGCCGCCCTCTCCCAGGCCGCCCCGACCCCCCAGTACCCGCCGCCCACGTGCCCCCAGCTCGGGGTGAGCACGACGACGCCGTTCCCCGGCCAGCAGATCACGGTCTCCGGCTCCGCCTTCGAGGCGGCCCAGAAGATCACCGTGGTCATGCATTCCGACGCGGTGGTTCTTGCCCACGTGACGGCCGACTCGGCAGGCAGCTTCTCGGTGAAGGTGAGCATCCCGGCGGGCACGAGCGGCAGCCACACCATCGCGGTCGAGGGCGACACGTCCGGCTGCCCGGTGGAACCCATCCAGATCCGCGTCCAGGGGCACGGCGTCGAGGCCGCGAACTCCGGCGGTGGCCTGGCCTTCACCGGTGTCGACATCCTCGCGGCCGTCGCCATCGCGCTGGCCCTGATCACAGCCGGTGTCATCCTCGCCCGCAGTGGCCGGCACCGTCGCTCGGGCGCACGCCGCAGCAGCCACTGACGGGCAGGCCGCCCGCGGCGGCGCCGTGGCGGGCACCGAGGCAATCGCGGTCCGAGTGGCGAATGGTAAACCTGAGTGCGGAACAGTCGCGCACAGGAGGCCTGGATGACCGTCGCCGAAACGTTGGATCCGCTGATGCATGCGGCGCTTGGTAACTCGGTTCCCATCGGCATCCGAGCCTGGGACGGCAGCGTGGCCGGCCCGTCAGACGCGGTGCTGCGGCTGAACATCCGCAACCGGCGAGCGTTGCGCCGCCTGCTGTGGTCGCCGAACGAGCTGGGCTTCGCCCGCGCCTACGTGTCGGGGGACATCGAGGTGGAGGGGGACGTGCTGGCCGCGCTGCAGCAGCTCGCCCCCGTCGCGTCGCCCGAGAACGGCCCAGGGGTCACCGTCGA
>JAVHVL010000616.1:0-3687 GCA_032160565.1 Pseudonocardiales bacterium
CGAGCTCGAGCTGCCGCAGCATGGCCCGGCATTCGGCCTCGAACTCGCGCGGCTGCTCGGCGACCCGTGACGCGGTTGTGTCCATGAACATGCCATGCAACTTCGACAGCAGGCGCTTTGGCTTTGAGCGACGCCCGGGTCCGTCGATCCGAGCCACCGAATCCAGCGCCACCTGCGCGGAGAAGCGGGCTGATCTTGGCAACGTCTGGTCGAGCAACAGGCACTCGATCACGCGGTCCGGTGTGACTCCTCCCGAGTAGCGCGACTGGTACGACTCGAACGCAAAGCAGGACTTGAGCACCGCGGACCATTCGAGCGCATCCTCGGGAGCGTCAGCGAGCTCTGCCGACTTTCGCGTGACGATAGTGGTCACATTGGCCGTTCGCTCGAGGAACTTTCCCAGGCGCAGGAAATCTCGAGCCTCGTCGAGCTGCATGGTGTCCATCAGCAGGCCGTCCACCAACCGGATCGTGAGCTGCACGTCCGTGAGAAACGGATAGAGGTCTGGCTCCCACGTGGGTTTTTGCACGCGCCAGTGCAAGGCATTCACCTGCTCGTAGAGCTCACTCGGCAGCGAGGGCCGAACCGCCTGCGCCGCCAAGCGCGCGGCCGCGACGCTCGCGCGCACCGAAGGTCCGAGCGTCCCCGTGATGACCACCTCGACCGCCTGGTCACGTCGCTGCGTGTCGCTGCCCGGCCATCCCGCCAGCTCCATGAACCGGGTCCAGAACTCGGGCCCTGGCTCATCCGTCCTGTCCAGCGAGAGCGCAACGTGCACGCCGAGGATCCGAGCGAGGTGATCGGCGCGCTCCAGGTGCCTGCCCAGCAAGGTGAGCGACGTCGCACCGCGGCTAAGCAATGGAAGGCTCCTCGTCTTCGGCCATGACCCACGTATCGCGGCTGCCACCGCCCTGCGAGCTGTTGACGATCAGGGAACCGTCCTTCAGCGCCACGCGGGTCAGGCCGCCGGGAGTGACATGAGTCTCAGGGCCGGTCAGCACGAATGGACGCAAATCCTGGTGGGCGCGACGCAAGCGACCGTGATCGAAGACCGGCTGCACCGACAGGGCCAGGATCGGCTGCGCGATGAACCTTCGAGGACGCGCCTCGATGCGCCGGCGGAACTCTTCGCGCTGCTCTTTCGTCGACTCCGACCCGATCAGCATCCCGTATCCGCCCGATGAATCGACCGTCTTTACCACCAATTCCTCCAGGTGGTCGAGCACGTAACGGCGGTCCTCATCCACCGAGCACAGGTACGTCGGCACGTTCGGGAGGATCGGCTCTTCGGCCAGGTAGTACTTGATGATCTTCGGGACGAGCGCATAGACCGCTTTGTCGTCGGCAACTCCGTTGCCCAGGGCGTTGGCGATCGCCACGTTGCCGGCGCGGTAGGCATTGACGAGGCCCGCGACGCCAACCAGTGACTCCTGGCGTCCGAAGATCGGGTCGAGCCAATCGTCATCGAGCCGCCGATAAATAACGTGCACAGGCCGAAGGCCGCGAGTGGTACGCATGAACACGTGGTCCTGGTCGACCACCAGGTCGGTGCCCTCAACCAGCTCGATCCCCATCTGCTTGGCGAGGTACAGGTGCTCGTAATACGCGGAGTTGTTGATCCCAGGCGTGAGGAGGACCACCGTCGGGTCGTCCACGCCCTTTGGAGCCAGCCATCGAAGGTGGCGCAACAGCTCGTGGACGTAGCCCTCGACTGGCCGCACCGGGTAGCCGGCAAAGAGGTCTGGCAGCACTCGCTTCATGACATACCGGTTTGCGAGCACGTAGGAAACGCCGGACGGCGTCCGCAAGTTGTCCTCCAGGACGAAGAAATCGCCCTTGTGGTCGCGCACCAGGTCGATCCCGGCGATGTGGCAGTGGATGCCATGCGGCACCTGGAGGCCTTCCACCTCCCGGAGGTATTGGGGGCTCGAGAGGACTGTCTCCGGTGGGACTGCTCCCTGCCTCAGGATGAGCTTGCGGCCGTAGACGTCGTCCAGGAACAGGTTGAGGGCGGCGAGCCGCTGCTTCAGGCCCGCCTCCAGGTGATGCCAGGTCTGGGCCGAGATGACCCTGGGGATGATGTCGAACGGGAAGACTTTCTCGGTTCCCTGGGCATCCGGGTACACGGCGAAGGTGATGCCGTGGTTGCGGAACATCTGCATCGCCAGGTCGTGGCGGCGGGACAGCTCCTTGGCTCCCAGGCGGTTCAGCTGCTCCCAAAGCAGGCGGTAGCCGGGCCGGGGTTGGCCAGAACTCGCAAGCATTTCGTCGTAGAAGCCGTTGGACTGATAGTTGACGCCAAGGGATTCGCTGGGGGCCACCGTTATAGTGTCGGCGCACCGATGTCAGGGAACACGATCAACTTGCGGGTCGGCTGCGAGTTCGCGTACGACGTGAGCGCCCCGACCCCTGTGACCGTGCAGGTGCGGCCGCGCTCGGATGCCAGCCACAAGCTGGTGAGCGAGACGTGGTCGACGACCCCACCATTGCCGGTCGACGAGTACGCAGATATCTACGGCAACCCGGTAAAACGGTTTGTGATGACCCACGGGCCACTCCTCTTGCGCTACGACGCCATCTGTGCGGTTCCGGACGAGCCGGACCCCGATGCGATGGCGGCAGAGCAGCTTCCAGTGGAGGAGCTGCCGGGCCAGCTTCTGCACTTCACCCTGCCCAGCCGCTACTGCCTCTCGGACGAGCTCATGAGCACCGCCTGGGAGCTGTTCGGCCAGACGCCCTCTGGCGGCGCCCGGGTACAGGCGATCTGCGATTGGTGCCACGACAACATCAAGTTCAAGTACGGGACCAGCAACCCGCTGACGACCGCGGTCGACGTCTACAACAACCGTATCGGCGTCTGCCGCGACTTCGCGCACCTGGCGATCTCGTTCTGCCGGGCGATGAACATCCCGGCGCGCTATGTGTTCGGGTACCTTCCCGACCTGTATGTCCCGCCCGATCCGAATCCGATGGACTTCGCCGCCTGGATGGAGGTGTACCTCGGCGACCGCTGGTGGACCTTCGATCCGCGCAACAACGCGCGGCGTGTGGGCAGGGTGCTCATCGGGAGGGGCCGAGACGCCCTCGACGTGGCCATGCTGACCACCTTTGGACCGGCAGCCTTCCGGTCGATGACCGTGTGGGCCGAGGTGGCGGAGGAAGCAGCATGATCCCGCTGCCAGGAGCGCCGATCGACTGGTCGTCCGCTCGGCGCGCGTCTTACGAGATCACGCAGAGCTTCCGCTACGAGTACCCGACGCCGATCCGCAACCTCAGCCACCGGCTTGTCGTGATCCCGCCCGAGCGCTTTGGCGACCAGCGCCGGCTGCGGCATCGGGTGTCGGCCGGCATCGACGGAGTGCGGTTCGAAAACCGTGAGGATCGCTTCGGCAACGTGATCGTCGATGCCTTTGCCTCGCGAGTGAGCACGGCGATCGAGTTTCTCGCCGAGGTCACGGTCCAACGTAGCGCAGACCAGCCCAACCGCCTGCCCTCGGGCTGGCAATCGGACGCGTATCTACTCGAGCCAACTCCCCTCACCGCCGCCGACGCAAGTATCGACAGGGCGGCGGACGACCTTGGCGAGTCCGCAGAGTGGGGCCTTCCGCTTGCGGACAGGATCAACGACTGGGTCTACCAGTCGATGACCTACAAGGGCGGCCTCACAGGTGTTCACACGACCGCCTC
>JAVHVL010000652.1:0-4695 GCA_032160565.1 Pseudonocardiales bacterium
GGGATCTGCGTGGCCGAGTGCATGACGACGCCGTCGCCCGCCGGCTGCACGACGGTGGATCGCGGCTCCAGGAACGCGGGGATCAGCCGCTGCTGGATGAAGCGGCGCTTGACCGTGACCTCGGCGCCGGACAAGGCCTCCTCGATGGGCGCACCGGTGCCGGCCGTGCCGGAGTCGAACACCCAGGTGAACGACCTGTTCGACGTGGTGTTCGGGTGCACGAGCGGCGCACCCTCCGCCAGCGCCGCCTCCATGTCCAGCACCGCGGGCAGCGGCTCGTACCCGACATCGACCCCCTCGAGCGCGTCCTGCGCCTCGGTCTTGGTGCGCGCGACGATCACCGCGACCGCCTCGCCGACGTGGTTGACCTGGTTGACGGCCAGGCTAGGCGCGCCGGGGTTGACCATGTCCGGCGTGACCGGCCACGCGCAGGGCAGGTCGCCCTGGGTGTCCTTGAAGTCCTGCCCGGTGAAGACGGCGAGGACGCCGGGGCGCTGCTCGGCCTCGGAGGTGTCGATCGAGGTGATCGTGGCGTGCGCCATCGGGCTGCGCAGGATCGCCAGATGCACCATGCCGGGCAGGGACATGTTGTCCGTCCACGTGGTGCGCCCGGTGATGAGGTGCAGGTCCTCCTTGCGGCGGCGCGCCTTCCCGATCTCCGGCTCGGCGGCTGCTGTCGGGCGGTCCGCTACGGCGGTCATGACGTGGCTCCCGCCGCGGCGGCCTGCACGGCGCGGACGATGTTCTGGTAGCCCGTGCAGCGGCAGAGGTTGCCCTCGATGCCTTCGCGGATCTCCGCCTCGCTCGGGTTCGGGTTGCTCTCCAGCAGGTCGCGTGCGGCCATGATCATGCCCGGCGTGCAGAAGCCGCACTGCAGCGCGTGCTGCTCGTGAAACGCCTGCTGCAGCGGGTGCAGCGTGCCGTCGCGGGCCTGCAGCCCCTCGATCGTCACGACCTCGCTGCCGTCGGCCTGGACCGCGAGCACCGAACAGCTCTTCACGCTGCGGCCGTCCAGCGCGACCGTGCACGCGCCGCAGTTGCTGGTGTCGCAACCGACGACCGTGCCGACCTTGCCGAGTTGCTCCCGGAGGTAGTGGACCAGGAGCGTCCGGGGCTCCACCTCGTCGGTGTACGTGATTCCGTCGACTTTGACGTTGATCTTCACGATGACGCCTCCACGGGTCGTGAGCCGACGCTACCGCCGTGTGACGTGCATTACGAGAGCCGGTTCACGCCCGTCGACGCCTCGAGTTCGTGGTGGATCGCCCCCGCGGTGGCTCGTAGCTGCGCGCCCGAACCGCCCCAGCGGGCCGAGATGATCTCGGCGGCGATGGAAACCGCTGTCTCCTCAGGTGTCCGGGCGCCGAGGTCGAGCCCGATCGGCGCGTGCAGCCGGGCCAGCTCCTCCTCGGTGAGCCCCAGCTCGCGCAGCTGCTTCACGCGGTCGTCGTTGGTCCGCCGCGACCCCATCGCGCCGACGTAGGCCAGCGGCATCCGCAACGCGATCTCCAGCAGCGGCACGTCGAACTTCGGGTCATGGGTGAGGACGCAGACCACGGTGCGCGGATCGACGGCGGTGCCGGCCAGGTAGCGGTGCGGCCACTCGACGACTACCTCGTCCGCGTCCGGGAAGCGCCTCGCCGTGGCGAACGTCGGCCGCGCGTCACAGACCGTCACCCGGTAGCCGAGGAACGAGCCGACGCGCGCGACCGCCGCGGCGAAGTCGATCGCCCCGAACACGATCATCCGCGGGCGCGGCGCGTACGAGGAGACGAACACGGAGATGTCGTCGCCGCGCCGCTCGCCGTCCGGGCCGTAGTGCAGCGTGCCGGTGCGCCCCTGCAGCAGCATGCCCTGCGCGTCGTCGCGGACGGCATCGTCGAGGCGGCTACTGCCGAGTGATCCGCTCACCGCGTCGGGGCGCACGACGAGGCGGCGCCCCAGCCGGTCCGGACCCGATCCCGCGACGAGGGTGGCGACGGCGACCGGCCGCCCCTCACGGATCTCCTGCGCCACCTCGCCCAGCTCCGGGAAGCTCTCGCGGGACACCGACTCCACGAAGACGTCGATGATCCCGCCGCAGGTGAGCCCGACCGCGAAGGCGTCGTCGTCGCTGACGCCGTAGCGCTGCAGCACCGGCGCCGCTGATTCCCGCACCGCCTCCGCGAGTTCGTAGACGGCCCCCTCGACGCAGCCACCGGACACGCTGCCGACCGCCGTGCCGTCGGGCCCCACGAGCATCGCCGCACCGGGTTGCCGGGGCGCGGACTTCCACGTCCCCACGACGGTGCCGATGCCGACGGTCTCGCCGGCGCGCCACCACGCTTCGAGCTCGTCGATGACGTCACGCATCTGCGATCACCTCCGCGACGTTACGCAGTGCCGCGAAGCTGTGGCCGGCGACGAACCGGTCGATATGCGGCAGCGCCGCGAGCATGCCACCGGTCGCGGGCACGAACCCGCTCTTGCCGCGGTGCGGGTTGACCCAGACGATCCGGTGCGCGAGCCGCGACAGTCGCCCCATCTGCTCGCCCAGCAGCTCGGCGTCGCCGCGCTCCCAGCCGTCGGACGCGAGCACCACGACGGCCTGCCGGGCGGTGCCGCGCTGACCCCAGCGGTCGAGGAACGCGCGCAGCGACTCGCCGAGCCGGGTGCCCCCGCTCCAGTCCGGGATGGCCGTTCCGGCGGCGACGAGCGCCAGTTCGGGATCGCGCAGCCGCAGCTGGCGGGTGATCCGGGTCAGCCGGGTGCTGATCGTGAAGACCTCGGTGGAGCTGGGCGCCACCCGGACCGCGGCGTGTGCGAAGCGCAGCAGCACGTCCGCGTACGGCGACATCGACCCGCTCACGTCCAGCAGCAGCACCAGCCTGCGCGGCTTGCTGCGGTGGCGGTGGTACGCCAGCAGTGCGGGCTCCCCGCCGTCGCGCAGCATGGCGCGCACGGTGCGTGACACGTCGATGCGCTGATGCCCGCCGCGATGCAGCCGGCGGCTCCGGCGGGTGGCGACGCGGGGCCTGAGAAGGGCGATCATCCGGTTGATCTCCTCCCGCTCGGCGTCGGTGAGGGCGGTGACGTCGCTGTGCCGCAGGATCTCGGCGTCGCTCGCGGCGGTGCGCAGCGGCTCGTCCTCCGTGTCGTCGGTGCCCGCGGCGTCGTCCTCACCTGAGACTGCACGCAGCTGCACGGGCCGCGTCGTGGTCATGGGGCGGCTCGGGCCGGGCAGGTACGGGCGGCGGCCGCGGAACCAGGCGTCGAACAGCGCGTCGAAGCGGGGCAGGTCGTCCGGCTCGGAGCACAGCGCGACCCGCGCCGCCCAGTAGACCTGCTCGGTGTCCATCGGGTCGACGTGCTCGAGGGCGGCGATGCTGGTGGTCAGCCGCGTGGGGTCGGCAGCCACGCCGGCAGCCCGCAGGGCCCGCGCGAAGCCGGTCATCGCGGTCACCGGGTCGGGGAGCGCGGTGACCGTCATCCCCGCAGCATCTCCACGAGCTCGGGGAGGATGTCGCGCCGCACCCGCTGCTCGTCCTCGTGGTACTTCACCGCGGCGCCGAGGGTGGCGGCCGCGCGATCGGCGTCCAGGTTGGTGGCGCCGAGCACGTGCAGCGCCTGCGTCCAGTCGATCGTCTCGGCGATCCCCGGCGGCTTGAGCAGGTTCGCCTCGCGCAACAGCCCCACCGCGGCCGCGACGTCGCGCGCCAGCTTGTCCGCGACGCCGGGTATGCGACGCCGGACGATCTCCACCTCGCGCTGGAACTCCGGGTGGGCGACCCAGTGGTACAGGCAGCGGCGCTTGAGCGCGTCGTGCACCTCCCTCGTGCGGTTCGAGGTGAGCACGACGATCGGCGGCGTCTCGGCCCGGATCGTCCCCAACTCGGGGATGCTGACGGCGTTGTCCGCCAGCACCTCAAGCAGGAACGCCTCGAACTCGTCGTCGGCGCGGTCGATCTCGTCGATCAGCAGCACCGACGGGCTGTGCTCGATCGCCTGCAGGATGGGGCGCGCCACGAGGAAGCGCCGGTCGTACAGCGACGCCTCGAGGTGCGCGGTGTCCGCCGACTCTCCGGCGGCACGCAGGTGCAGGATCTGGCGGGGGAAGTCCCAGTCGTACAGCGCCTGGCTGGCGTCGATCCCCTCGTAGCACTGCAGCCGCACCAGCCGTGCCCCGGTGATCTCGGCCAGCGCCTGGGCGAGCGCCGTCTTGCCCACGCCCGGGTCACCCTCCAGGAACAGCGGTCGCCCCATCCGCATCGCCAGGTACGCGGCCGTCGCGACACCGGTGTCCGGCAGGTAGCCGGCCCGGTCCAGGGCCTCGGCTACCGCGGTCGGGTCGCTGAACTCGCTCGGCTGCATGCATCGAGCATGGCTCGGATTCGGTGCGCGCGCATAGTGTCCTGTCCGTGGCGCAGGTGATCGGGGCGGTCTTGGCCGCCGGTGCGGGTGCGCGCATGGGTGTGCCCAAGGCCGAGCTGACACTTGACGGGGCCCGCCTCGTCGACCGTGCGGTGGCGGCCCTGCGCGGCGGCGGCTGCGCTTCGGTGTTCGCGGTCGTGCGCCCCGGCGTGGAGGTGCCGGACGCTGTTGTCATCGTCAACGAGCACCCGGGCCGCGGCATGCGCTCCTCCCTCGAGCACGCCGTGGCCGCCGCGGACGGTCGCGATGCGCTCGCTGTGCTGCTCGTCGACACCCCCGGCGTGA
>JAVHVL010000033.1:0-8493 GCA_032160565.1 Pseudonocardiales bacterium
GTCGGGGTTCAGTGCATGGCCGACGACCAGGACACAGAACAGCGCGAGCAGCGGCCAGAACGCCCACCGTTTCACAGTGGCGCCGAAGCCACGTCGCGTGAGCGACATGAGCATAGGTGCCTCCTAGGAGGCCGCCGTCACAGCACCGAACAGATGTGGCTTACCGGACCTGGCGCTGCGCGCGTCCAGCGACCAGCCGGAGCCGGTACGCACGGTGGACACCCCGATCGCGGACGGCAGCAGCACCGGCGTCTTGAACTGCACCTCCGCCGTGAACGCGTCCGGCAACCGCCCCTCCAGCGTCGCGAGGATCCGCGCCTTCAGCCACATCCCGTGCGCAATCGCCCTCGGGAAGCCGAATGCCTTGGCCGCAAGGGCATGCAGGTGGATGGGGTTGCGGTCGCCGGACACCGCGCCGTACTTGCGGCCGATGCTCTCCGGTACGCGAATCACAGCGCCAGCAGGTGGCGCAGGTGCCTCGGCCGCCCCGGGCTTCCGCGCCTCCGGTCGCGCGCCGTCCGGCTTCCCGCCGCGCCGCAGGTAGGTGCTGCGACCGGACCAGACCATCTCGTCCGCGACCCGGGCCTCCGCGACGAGGTCGAGCTGCCGCCCGGCGGGGTGCGGCCGCAGGTCCGCGGCCCGGACGGTGAAGGACACCTCCTCGTCGGCCCGCACCGGACGCGCAACCGTGATCGAGTTCGCCACGTGGACCAGCCCCACGAGCGGAAACGGGAACGCCGGCTCGACCATCAACGCCATCGACAGCGGGAAGGCCAGCACGTGCAGGTACGTCGGCGGCAGCTCGTCGGTGACCCGGAAGCCGCACACCCGCTGGTAGGCCGCCAGCTGCCTGGCGTCGATCGGACGGGCGGCCAGCGAGTACACCGAGTCGGGCAACGAGTCGCCGCGGTGCAGCGGCCCCGTGATCGCCGCCCGCGCGTACAGAGGCGCCAGCGACGGCGGTGCGCTCAACTCCTTCAGCGCGCTCACCCTTACGCGCCAACGAGGTTCTGGCCGCAGACGCGCAGCACCTGACCGTTGACCCCGCCGGCGCCCGGCGAGCTCAACCACGCGACCCCCTCGGCCACATCGATGGCCAGCCCGGCCTGCTGCAGGCTGGACAGGCGCCGCGCCACCTCACGCGTGGCCAGCGGCATCTTCGCCGTCATCTCCGTGTCGATGAATCCGGGCGCGACGGCGTTGATCGTCGAGTTCCCGTGCGCGGCGAATGCCGCCGCCGAGGAGCGCACCAGCCCGATGACGCCGGCCTTCGTCGCGGCGTAGTTGGTCTGCCCGCGGTTGCCGGAGAGGCCGGTCGTGGAGGACAGGCAGACGAGCCGCGCGTGGTCGCGAAGCTGGTCACTGCCGAGCAGCGCGGCGTTGATCCGCAGCTGCGATTCCAGATTCACCGCGATCACCGAGCCCCACTGCTCGGGCTTCATGTTGGCCAGCAGCTTGTCGCGAGTGATGCCGGCGTTGTGGATGAGGATGTCCAGGCCGTCGGTGTGCGCGCCCAGATGGGCAAGCAGCCGCTCGGGGGCATCCGGCGCCGCGACATCCAGGTGCAGCGTCGTCCCACCGATCCGGTTGGCCACGTTGGCCAGCGCCTCGCCGGCCTGCGGGAGGTCGGCGGCGATCACGTGCGCGCCGTCGCGGGCCAGCACCCCGGCGATCGCCGCACCGATCCCCCGCGCCGCACCGGTGACCAGCGCGGTCTTGCCCGCCAGCGGCTGCTCCCAGTCCGCCGGTGCCGGTGCCACCCCGTCCCCGATCCGCACCGGCTGCCCGTCGACGTACGCGGACTTGCCGGACAGGAAGAACCGCAGCGCCGACTCCAGTGCCGTGTTGCCGTCGACATCGCCCTCGACCAGCAGCAGGTTCGCCGTGGCGCCGCGCTGCAACTCCTTCGCCAGCGAGCGGACGATGCCGTCCAGCGCCTGCCGGCTGGCGTCGGCGGTGATGTCCGCTCCGTCCGGCGGCCGGGCGATCACGATCACCCGCCCGGACGGCAGCAGCTGGCGCACCCGGCCGGCGAAGAACGTCCGCACACCGGCGAGGTTCGCAGGAGTACGGACGTCCGTGGCGTCGAGGACGAGAGCGCCCCACCGCTCCTCGTCGGTCTGCGCGTCCCGTAGCTCCGCGCCGGCAGCCTTCAGCAGGTCGGCCAGGCCGAGGTGCGGCACACCGGCAGTGGAGCCGAGCAGCACCGGCCCGGGCAGGAGCGGGTCGCCGTGCTGGTAGCGCCGCAGCACCACCGGCCGCGGCAGCCCGACACGGGATGCGACCGCCGAGCCGATCGGCGAGTTGACCAGGTTCAGGTACCGGTCGGTCATCAGCCCTCCAGGATCGCGACGACGCCCTGCCCACCGGCAGCGCAGATCGAGATGAGGCCTCGGCCGCCGCCATTGGCGTGCAGCTGCTTGGCGAGGCTGGCCACGATGCGCCCGCCAGTCGCCGCGAACGGGTGCCCCGCCGCCAGCGACGAGCCGTTGACGTTCAGCTTCGCGCGGTCGATCGAGCCGAGGGCGTCGTCCAGCCCGAGGTACTGCCGGCAGAACGCCGCATCCTCCCAGGCCGCCAGGGTGACGAGCACGGTGGCGGCGAACGCCTCGTGGATCTCGTAGAAGTCGAAGTCCTGCAGCGTGAGCTTGTTCCGTGCCAGCAGCCGAGGCAGTGCGTACACCGGCGCCATCAACAGCCCGTCGGCCTTGCGGTCGCCGTGCACGTAGTCCACCGCCGCGGTCTCGGCGTCGACGAGATGCGCCAGCACGGGCAGCCGGTGCTGGGCCGCCCACTCGTCACTGGCCAGCAGCACGGTGGAGGCGCCGTCGGACAGCGGGGTGGAGTTGCCGGCCGTCATGGTGGCGCCCTGGCCCTTCCCGAAGACGGGCGGGAGCTTGGCGAGCTTCTCCACCGACGTGTCCGCGCGCAGGTTCTGGTCGCGGGTCAGCCCGAGGAACGGCGTCACCAGGTCGTCGAAGAACCCGCGGTCGTACGCCGCAGCCAGGTTGTGATGGCTTGCGGCGGCCAGCTCATCCTGCGCCTCGCGGGTGATTCCCCACTCCAGCGTGGTGATCGCCTGGTGCTCACCCATCGACAGTCCGGTACGCGGCTCGGAGTTCGACGGGATCGAGGGCACCAGCTGCTGCGGCCGGAGCCCGGCCAGCGCCCTCATCCGGCCGCCGAGGGTCTTGGCCCGGTTCACCTCCAGCAGCACCTCGCGGAGATCCTCGTTCACCGCGATTGGTGCATCGGATGTGGTGTCGACGCCGCCGGCCACTGCGGAGTCGATCTGGCCGAGCGCGATCTTGTTGGCCACCAGGATCGCGGTCTCCAACCCCGTGCCACACGCCTGCTGGACGTCGTAGGCGGGTGTCTGCGGCGACAGCTTGGAGCCGAGCACCGACTCCCGGGTCAGGTTGAAGTCGCGGCTGTGCTTGAGCACGGCACCGGCCGCCACCTCGCCCAGCCGCTCGTCCTGCAGCCCGAACCGGGCGATCAGCCCGTCGAGCGCGGTGGTCAGCATGTCCTGGTTCGAGGCGTGCGAGTAGGGGCCGTTCGATCGAGCGAACGGGATGCGGTTGCCGCCGACGACGGCGGCCCGACGAGTGCTCACGGGTGTCCTTCCCTGCTGGCGGCCCACGGCCGAGACGTCTCGGCGAGGAGCGTTTGTTACTCCAAGGTATCCGCTACTTTGAGTAGCGTGAAGAAGCCTGTGGCGCCCATTACCGAGGTCGTGCACAGCGCCCTGGAGGCACTGGAGGGCAGGGCCGACGGGCGCAGCTCCCGCTGGGCGGCCCACCGCGCCGCCCGCCGCGAGGAGCTCATCGACGCGGCGATCGTGGCCATCAGCAGCCACGGTGCCTCCGTCGGCATGGACCAGATCGCCGCGGTCGCGAGCACCAGCAAGCCTGTCATCTACCGCTACTTCGCGGACAAGAACGACCTGTACCGCGCCGTCACGGAGCGGGTGGTCGGACAGGTACTGGCCACCCTCATGCGGGTCACGTCGGACAACCCGCCGCCGCGCGAGCTCATCCACCACAGCGTCGACGCCTACCTCGCGCTGCTCGAGGAGAACCCCGAGCTGTACCGCTTCGTCGCCCAGCACCCGCACATCTCCCGGTCCGCCGCCGGGACGCCCGCGGCCACCGACTTCAGCACCGTCGTCGCCGAGCTACTCACCACGCAGCTCGGTGCGCACCTGCGCGAGATCGGGCTGGACCCGGACTTCGCCCACCCGTGGGGCGAGGCGATCGTCGGCTTCATCCGGGCCGCCAGCCTGTGGTGGCTCGATCACCGCGACGCGATGACCCGTCAGCAGCTCAGCGACTACCTCGCCGCCCTGCTGTGGGGCGGCGCGGCCGGGGTGTACCAGTTCGCCGGGCAGGACGCCGACGCAGCCGCGCCGGCGGGGGTGTTCCCGCGGTTTCGATGACCCGACCCGCCGTGCCCACGGCCGCCAGGACGCGGCCACGCGAATCGCGGTAGGGCAAGATGCACCGTTGACCCGATTCGCAGTCTTTGTTCAGCAACGAGCTGTTCGTCGGTAACCTCATTAGGCCCGGCATGTCGACCTGATGTATCGTCGTGATACATCGCGTCGAGATAGGGGGACCGGGCGAATGTTGGAGATCGCCGTCCTCGGGCTGCTGAACGAGAGCCCGATGCACGGATACGAACTTCGCAAGCGGCTGGCAACCCTGCTCGGGGCATTCCGGGCGTTTTCCTACGGTTCGCTCTACCCCACCCTGCGTCGGCTGTCCGAAGCCGGGTGGATCTCCGAGGAAGCACCCATCGACGCGGCATCACCGGCGGCTCGATCCCGTCGCGGCAAGCGGGTCTACCGCCTGACCGCGGAGGGCAAGGAGCACCTCGCCGGGCTGCTCGCAGAGGTCGGCCCGGATGCGTTCGACGACGAAGGGTTCGGGGCACGGCTGGCCTTCTTCGCCCAGACGCGCTCCGAGATCCGCCTGCAGATCCTCGAAGGGCGACGCCGGCGGGTGGAGGAGCAGCGCGAGGGCATGAAGAGCACGCTCGCCCGCACGGGTGAGCGGCTCGACCGCTACACGCGCGTGCTGCACGAGCACGGCCTCGAGTCGGTCGACCGCGAGGTCCGCTGGCTGACCGAATTGATCGAGCACGAACGCTCGGATGCCAAACCGGGCGCCGAGAACTAACCGCATGAACAGCAGCAACGACACTCAAGGAGGAGCCCTGATGGGTTCAGACAACCAGGCCGGCGGGGCCATCCGAGTCGCGATCGTCGGCGTCGGCAACTGTGCCGCGTCGCTCGTGCAGGGCGTGCACTTCTACCGGGACGCCGACCCCGCTGTGAAGGTGCCGGGCCTCATGCACGTCAACTTCGGCCCGTACCACGTCCGCGACATCCAGTTCGTCGCCGCCTTCGACGTCGATGCCAAGAAGGTCGGGCTCGACCTCTCCCAGGCGATCCTCGCCAGCGAGAACAACACCATCAAGATCTGCGACGTCCCGCAGCTGGACGTCCCGGTACAGCGTGGCCACACCCTCGACGGCCTCGGCAAGTACTACCGCGAGACGATCGAGGAGTCGCACGACGAGCCCGTCGACATCGTCAAGGTCCTGAAGGACCAGGCCGTCGACGTGCTGATCTGCTACCTGCCGGTCGGGTCGGAGCAGGCCGCGAAGTTCTACGCGCAGTGCGCCATCGACGCCAAGGTCGCCTTCGTGAACGCGCTGCCGGTCTTCATCGCCAGCACGCCCGAGTGGGCCAAGAAGTTCGAGGACGCCGGCGTCGCGATCGTCGGTGACGACATCAAATCCCAGGTCGGCGCGACGATCACGCACCGCGTGCTCACCAAGCTGTTCGAGGACCGTGGCGTCGAGGTGCAGCGCACCTATCAGCTCAACGTCGGCGGCAACATGGACTTCAAGAACATGCTGGAGCGTGACCGCCTCGAGTCCAAGAAGATCAGCAAGACGCAGTCGGTCACCTCACAGATTCCCGACCGCGACCTGGGCGAGCGCAACGTGCACATCGGCCCGTCGGACTACGTCGCGTGGCTCGACGACCGCAAGTGGGCCTTCGTCCGGCTCGAGGGCAAGACCTTCGGTGACGTGCCGCTGAACCTGGAGTACAAGCTCGAGGTGTGGGACTCCCCGAACTCGGCCGGCATCATCATCGACGCGCTGCGCGCGGCGAAGATCGCGAAGGACCGCGGCATCGGCGGCCCGATCCTGTCGGCGTCGTCGTACTTCATGAAGTCGCCGCCGGTGCAGTACTTCGACGATGAGGCCAAGAGGGCCGTCGAGGACTTCATCGCCGGAACGGTCGAGCGCTAACCAGCTTCACCTCGGCCCCTGAGCAGGCACCGCGAGCCGGTCCGCTCAGGGGCCGAGTCATGTCCCGAGCCGGTGCGCGCCCTGGCTGGGGCGCGCGGTGAACGCTGTCGGCGGCGTGAACCCGTGCTCGGCGTACGCGTCGGCGACCGCGCTCGTCGCGGCTTCGATGCCGTCGGCCGGCAGTAGCCCGATGACGCTGCCTCCGAAGCCGCCGCCGGTCATGCGGGCGCCGAGCGCCCCGGCGTCCAACAGCGCCTCGACCGCGACGTCCAGCTCCGGGATGCTCACCTGGTAGTCCTCGCGCAGTGACACGTGCGACGCGGTCAGCAGCGGCCCAATGCGATCCAGCTCCCCGGCCCGCAGCAGCGCGACGGTGTCCAGCACGCGCGCATTCTCCGTGACGATGTGCCGGGTGTAGCGCCGCAGCTCATCGGTCGGCAAGGTGGCGAGCGCCGACTTCAGCTCGGCCAGCGGCACGTCGCGCAGCGCGGCCACCCCGAGCAGCTGCGCCGCCCGCTCGCAGCCGGCCCGGCGCGCGCGGTACTCGCCGCTGGCGTGCCGATGCTCGGCGCGCGTGTCGACGACCAGGATGGCGAGCCCCGCCGCGTCGACATCCAGGGGGACCTGCTCGACGTCCAGCGTTCGCATGTCGCAGAGCAGCGCGTGCCCCGCCGTGCAGTTCAGCGTGGCGAGCTGGTCCATCCCCCCCGTCGGTGCGCCGACGAAGTCGTTCTCCACCCGCCGGGTGACGGCGAGCAGCTCGGCCGGGCTGAGCCCCAGGCCGAGCAACTCGTCCAGCGCGGCGGACACCGAGCAGACGAGGGCGGCGGAGGAGGACAGGCCACCGCCGGCGGGCACCGTGCTGTCGACCGAGATCCGCAAGCCGGGGACGGCGACGCCCATGTCGCGCAGCACCCAGGCCGCGCCCGCGACGTAGCCGGCCCAGCCACCGAGGCCGGGTTCGAGCTCGTCCAGCGGGATCCGGATCTCACCGGCTCGCTGCGCGGACGCCACGACGACCGTGGGCTCGCCTAGCTCGCAGGCCAACGCGACACAGCTCTGTTCGATTGCGAACGGAAGTGCAAAGCCGGCGTTGTAGTCGGTGTGTTCGCCGATGAGGTTCACCCGCCCCGGAGCACACCAGGCGGCGGAGGGATCAGGCGACACGACGGGTATCTCCAGGGCTGGCGGCTGCTGGTCATTTCTGTTATATCATGTTTGACTCTGTGGGAACCGCGTCTGAGATCCACCGTCGAAGGGGCCGCGCCGTGCTCGCTCAGCAACGCCAGGTCCGCATCCTCGCCGAGCTACGGCGGGCCGGCGCGGTGCGCGTCTCCGACCTCACCGACCTGCTCGGTGTCTCGGACATGACGATCCGTCGCGACCTCGAGCTGCTGGCAGCCGAGGGCGTGGCACGCAAGGTACACGGCGGTGCGGTGCTCGCCGGGCAGGTCGCGTTCGAGCCGGGTTTCGCGGTGAAGAGCCAGCTCGCTCAGCCGGCGAAGCAGGCCATCGCCGAGCGCGCGGCCAGCCTGATCCGGCCCGGCGCGGCCATCGCCTTGTCGGCCGGCACGACCACGTGGGCGATGGCCCGCCACGTCGCGGCGATCCCCGGGATCACCGTCGTCACGAACTCCACGACGGTGGCCGATGTCGTCGCCGCCGTCGACACCGCCAACCAGGTCAGCGTGATCCTCACCGGCGGCGTGCGCACCCCCAGCAGCGCGCTGGTCGGTCCGGTGGCCGACCGCACGATCGCAAGCATGCACGTCGACCAGCTGTTCCTCGGCGTGCACGGCATGGACGCCCGCGCGGGCTTCACCACCCCCAACCTCGCCGAGGCAACGACGAACCGGGTTTTCGTCGACAGCGCGCGGGAGGTGATAGTGCTCGCCGACTCGTCGAAGTGGGGGGTCGTCGGCCTCGCCGACATCGGCCCGCTGTCCGTCGCCAAGACCGTGATCTCCGACGACGCGCTGCCCGCGGACGCCCGCCGCGCGCTGAACGAGTCGGTGGACTCCGTCATCCTCGTCGAGGTCCCGCAGTGACTCCGGCCCCAGGGACTCCGCCCACAGTGCTTAAGCCGGCAATGACTGCGACAGCAGCGACCACAGCACCGCGCGGAGCCGGCCTGCCATGACCGTCCGCCAGGAGATCCGGCTGGCCGAC